>NZ_JBHWZS010000201.1:0-15716 GCF_042728155.1 Streptomyces sp. NPDC060209 | reverse complement strand
CGCCGATGTGCTGAGGGTGGCCGGGTCCACCGGCTTCGACCGCTGGAACGAACAGATCCGCCGCACCGGAGGATGCGCACAGCCCATCCACCTCACCGGCGCCACCAAGACCACCGACCGGGCCACCGGCACCCTGCTGCACCACTACACAACCGACACCGAGCCCGGCGGCCGGTTACGCATCGCCTGCGGCAACCGTCGCGCCTCCCGCTGCCCCGCCTGCGCCTGGACCTACGCAGGCGACACCTACCACCTCATCCGCGCCGGACTCACCGGCGACCCCGACAAAGGCACCCCGACCACCATCCGCGACCACCCCCGCGTCTTCGCCACCCTCACCGCACCCTCGTTCGGGCCCGTCCACAACCGGCCCGGAAACCGACCCTGCCGCTGCGGCACCCACCACCCCGAGACCGCCCCGGAACTCGGCACCCCGCTCGACCCGGCCACCTACGACTACGCCGGCGCCGTGCTGTGGAACAACCACGCCTCCGACCTGTGGCGCTACTTCACGATCTACCTCCGCCGAGAGATCGCCCGCCGAGCCGGCCTCACCCAGAAAGCCGCCCGCGAACAGTCCCGGCTGTCCTTCGGGAAGGTCGCCGAGTACCAAAAGCGCGGTGCCGTGCACTTCCACGCTGTGATCCGCTTCGACGGACCCGAGGGGCCCGACTCGCCGCCCCCGGCCTGGGCAACCCTCGATCTCCTCGACGACGCGATCCGCGCGGCTGCGGTCCGGGTCGAAGTCACCGTTCCGGCGAACCCGACTGCCGGGATCGTCAATGACTGGGTGCTGCGCTGGGGGACACAGATCGACGTCCAGCCCATCGGCGCCTTCGGAAACGGTGAAGACCTCACCGAACAGGCCGTTGCCTCCTACGTCGCCAAGTACGCCACCAAAGCGGCCGAGACCACCGGCACCGTGGACCACCGCATCGGCAACAAGGAAGCCCTCGTCCTCCTCAACGTTCCCGACCACCCGCGGCGGCTGATCGAAGCGTGCCTCGACCTGCACCACGCCTACCCCGACCGCAAGCTCCGCGACTGGGCCCACATGCTCGGCTTCCGCGGCCACTTCTCCACCAAATCCCGCCGCTACTCCACCACCCTCGGGGCCCTCCGGCAGGTCCGCGCCGACTACCGCGCCACACAGCAACGCGAGGCTCTGGGCCTGCCCGACCCGGACGACCACCCCGAAGCAACCACGCTCACGCTCGCGCACTGGGCCTACGCCGGCCACGGCCACACCCCCGGCGAATCCTGGCTCGCCGCCAACATCCACCGCGACATCCAACACAACCGCGACCACGCCCGCGAACACCGCGCCGAACTACAAGACCAACTCGCTCTGGAAGGGGCTGACGCATGACCACCGCCACCGCGGAACTGCTCACCGTGCCTGAGGTCATGGCGCGGCTCAAGCTCGGGCGATCAACCGTCTACGACCTGATCCGCTCGCGCCGGCTGACCTCCATCACCATCGGCCGGTCCCGGCGCATCCCCGCCGACGCCGTACGGGACTTCATCGTCAACGAGATCGAGGCGGCTGCCTGATGCCACCTCAGCGCAAGCGCAACCCCAACGGCGCGGGCACCATCACCAAGCGCAAGGACGGCCGCTACCAGGCCGCCGTCTACGTCCTCCAACCGGACGGCACCCGCGCCCGCAAGTTCGCCTACGGCAAGACCTGGGCCGAGTGCGACACCAAGCGCCGCGACCTGCTCGCCAAGGTGGACCAGGGCGTCCCCGTGCCCACGCGGTCGGCCAAGCTCTCCGAATGGCTGCCGTACTGGCTGGAGAACATCATCAAGCCGCGCCGCAAGCGCACGACCTACGCGAAGTACGAGACACACATTCGCCTCTACCTCTCGCCCATGCTCGGCTCGAAGCGCCTCGAATCGCTGAGCGTCGCTGACGTCCGACGCTTCCTCGTCCGCCTGGAGCAGCAGACCACCGCGGCGACCGCCAAGGAATCCCACCGCGTCCTACGTACCGCCCTGACCGCTGCGTGCCGTGAGGAACTGGTCATGCGGAACGTGGCCACCCTGGTGGAGCCGCCATCCGCCACGCCGCGGGACCTGTCGCCCTGGTCGCTCGACGAGACCCTGTGCTTCCTCACCGCCGCCCGGAAGGATCCGCTCTACGCGGCCTTCGTCCTCGCCATCGCGCTCGGCTTCCGTCGCGGTGAGATCGTCGGCCTGCGGTGGGAGAACGTGGACCTCGACAAGCGGGAGATCCGGGTCCGCACCCAGCGGCAGCGTGTCCGCGGTGAGGCGTACGAGGACGATCCCAAGGGGCGCCGCAGGAAACAGACACTCCCCCTGCCTGCCCTGTGCGTGGCGCCGCTTCGCTGGGAACGACTGCGGCAAGCTGCTCTGCGCGAAGCTGCCGGGGACCAGTGGGAGGAGACCGGCTACGTCTTCACCACCCGCACCGGCCGGCCGATCGAGCCCCGCAACCTGTACCGCTCGTTCACCCGGGTCGCTGGAGCCGCCGGACTTCGCGTGATCCGGCTGCACGATGCCCGGCACGGCTGCGCGACCCTGCTTACTGCGGCCGGCGTCCCTCCCCGCGTCGTGATGGAGATCCTCGGGCACAGTCAGATCGCGGTCACGATGAACATCTATGCCCACGTCGTCCAGGACACGCAGCGCGAGGCCGTGAGTCACCTGGACCGCATGCTGAAGCGGCAGCGTCCCGACCGTGGGTGACCACGCCCGTTGATGTCAGAAGTAGATGTCAAAGGCCCCCAACCAAGATCGGTTGGGGGCCTTTGCACTGGTGGGCGCGGACGGTTTCGAACCGCCGACATCTGCTTTGTAAGAGCAGCGCTCTACCCCTGAGCTACGCACCCGTGGATGAGGCAACAGGTTACATGGCCCGCGGCCCCCGACGGCAATCCGGTTCCGGCCGGTCCTCGCCTCCGCCGTCCCCCGGGCCGGAGTGCGGTACGGGGGATATCCCCACCCCGGAGACGGTAGCCGTCCGGATCGTCCCGGGGGTGGGCCCGTACATACGGTGGAGCCACATCGGCAGCGCTCTCAGGGGGACTCCACATCATGACCATCCGTACACGACGCATCGACGCCCTCGTGGCCACCGCCGGGACCGTGCTTCTCGTCGCCGCGCTCAGTGGCTGTGGCAGTACGGATGCGGAGGACGCTCCCGCCGAGCACAAGTCGTTCGCCTTCAGTGGGAAGGCGCTCACCATCGATGCCGAGAACTCGACCCTGGATCTCGTGTCCGCCGACGTGGAGCAGCTCGAGGTGACCCGCCGGGTCGACGGGTGGGTCGTGCTGGGCAGTGGGCCGGACCCCGTGTGGAAGCTGGAGGGGGACGAGCTGAGGCTCGAGGTGAAGTGCCGGGCGATGATCAGCAACTGTGAAGCGCACCACCAGGTGAAGGTGCCCCGTGGGCTGGCCCTGACCGTGCAGGGGGACAACGGGAAGGTCACCGCGGCCGGCTTCGCCTCCCCGCTCAAGATCTCCGCCGACAACGGCGGGGTCAACGTGCGTGACGTCTCCGGGCCGCTGGAGCTGCATGCCGACAACGGCTCGATCGAGGCCGAGCGGGTCTCGGGAAATTCCGTGATCGCCCGCTCGGACAACGGGTCGGTCCAGCTCGGATTCGCCCGGGTCCCGGATCTGGTGGACACCGTCAGTGACAACGGGAGCATCTCCATCGTCCTGCCCGCCGGGAAGAACGCGTACGCGGTGTCCGCCGAGGCCGACAACGGTGACGTCTCCGTCGACGTACCCCGCAGCGAGACCAGTGAGCACGTGGTGAAGGCGCGCAGCGACAACGGCGAAGTCACTGTCCGAAGTGCGAACTAACCGGCCCGTGCGTTCGTCCTAACTGGTGCGAGAATGAACCGGGCAGGGCGGATCGGCACGGGAGAGGGATGTGACGGCGACACACACGCGGCCGGATGCGAAAGCGAGTGCTGGTTCCGCCGTCAGGGACGTCCTGGTGCTGATGCTGCTGCCGGTCCCCCTGGTCGTCGCGGCGCTGCCGGGTGCCTTCGCGGGCGGCGGTACGCGCCGCTGGTTCGGGGGTCGCGGGGAGAATCAGCGGGCCGACGCGCAGGCGGCGAAGGACGCCGCGGCCGCGGCCTTCTACGAGCTGGACACCGCTCAGCGTGATCTTCGGATGTCGATCGAGACGATCACCGCCGTGGACAGTTCGCCCCGTGCCCGCAAGGCGGCGGAGGACTTCGCGGCGCTGGGCCGGCGGATCGACGAGGTCAGCCACGAATACATCACCGCGGTCGACGCCCACGATCTCGACCGGGACGATCTGGAGCCCTCGGCAGCGGCCGGTGCGCGCACCCAGCTGACCCGGGCCAAGGACGAGCTCGTACGGGTGAAGGGTGAGCTCGACCGGTTCGCCCAGGGGCTCGGGACGCTGCTCAGCAGCGCGGAGACCCAGCTGGCGCGGCTCGCTCCCGCCGTTGAGAGGGCCCGGCAGACGCTGCTCGCCGCGAGCAACGCCCTGGACGCGGTACGCGCCTCCGGGCTGCGGGCGGATGATCTCGCGGCCCGGCTCGCGGCTCTCGCCCCGGAGCTGACCAAGCTCAACCAGGGCGCGGGGCGGCACGGCGTGGCCGAGACGCTGCAGCGTGCGGACCAGGTGCTGCGTGACGCCGAGGCGGTGCGGGCGGAAGCGGACCGGCTTCCCGAGCGGGCCGCCGAGATCGACCGCAGGCTGGTTTCGCTGCGCACCCGGGCCCAGGCACTGACGACGCGCGCCGGACAGGTCGAGCCTGTACTCAGCGAGCTCCGGCGGCGTTTCTCGGCCGCCTGCTGGCAGGATCTGCAGCCGGTTCCCGAACAGGCGGCGGTCAACGTCCGACAGGCCGAGGCGAAGCTTACGGAGGCTGCCGCGGCACGCTCGGAGCAGCGCTGGGCCGATGCGACGTCCCGCCTGAGTACGGTCCGGGCGCTGCTCAACGCGACCGATGAGGCGGTGTCCGCCGCCGGAGACCGGCTGCAGCGACTCGACGCGGTGGCCAAGAATCCGCAGGCGGAGATCGACCGCACCCGGTTCGCGATCCGGGACGCCCAGCGGCTCGCCATGGCGGGCCGCAACACCCCCGACCCTCGCCATGCCCGCCCTCTGGACGACGCCGTGGCCCGGCTGGAGCGGGCGATCGCCGCGCTGGACGGGCGCCATCCCGACTACTGGCATTTCCTCACCGAGACGGAGGCCGTGCGGCAGACGGCGAACCGGGTTGTCTCAGCGATCCGCGAGGAGCTGGGAGGCGGCGCCTGAGCGCGCCCGGCGCGGAGACGCTGACGGACAGGCGCTGACAGGGAAGGCGAGAAAGCCTGATTTGTCCCCGGCAGCCGGTGGGCCGATCCTGGAGATACGCAGCGGCTTCCGCCGAGGCGTCCCTGGCCGCATGCGGCCTAAGGAGGCCGACATGGCCACACACGTCCTGCATCCCACGCGCCGGCGCGGCACGCCCACCCGTGGCACGCCGTCCCGCCGGAAGGCCACCCGCCTCGACGAGCACCTGCCCGTCGACCACCGCCTCAGCCAGGTCTACCGAGTGGGTGCCGGCCTGATGGGCCTGCTGCTCGTCGCCTTCGGCATCCTGGGGCTCATCGACCGTATCGGCTTCTTCGACACCGGCGGCGACACGGTGGCGGGCCTCAACACCAACGGTGCGCTGAGCATCCTGTCCATCTGTGTCGGACTGCTGCTCTTCGTCGGCATGGTCATCGGCGGGAACTTCGCATCGACCCTGAACATGGTCCTGGGCATCGCCTTCATCCTCAGTGGGTTCGTGAATCTGGCTCTGCTGGACAGCAGCATGAACTTCCTGGCCTTCCAGATGCAGAACGTGCTGTTCAGCTTCGTGGTCGGGCTGTTGCTGATGATGTTCGGCATGTACGGAAGGGTCAGCGGCGGGCTGCCCCACGACAATCCGTACTGGCGGGCCCGCCACCCCGAGCAGGTCGCGAGGGAGGAGCGCCGCGCACTCGCCCCGATGCCCGAGGTGGCGAAGGGGAAGAGGCTCTAATCTGGGGCCATGCCTCGTTACGAGTACCGCTGCCGCCCCTGCGGCGAGACGTTCGAACTCAGCCGTCCCATGGCCGAGTCATCCGATCCCGCCTCCTGCCCTTCAGGGCACGAGGACACCGTGAAGCTGCTCTCCACCGTGGCCGTGGGCGGCTCGGTCTCCTCCGCGGCTCCCGCCCCGTCATCGGGCGGTGGCGGAGGCGGCTGCTGCGGTGGAGGCTGCTGCGGCTGAGCGAAGAGCCCGGCCCACCCGGCCACCCGGACCACCCGGCCCACCCGGCGGGCGGGCCCGACGGCCCCGACCCCGACGGCCCCGACCCCGGCGGCCCCGGCCCAGGCGCCCGCCGGGTCACCTACGGCGTGAGAGCGTCAGCCCGTCCGCCACGGTCAGGAGCACGCTGTCCATCCGGACGTCGGCTGCCACGTGGTCGTTGAACCCCCTGATGGCCGCCGTGTCCCCGGTGGCCAGCGGGTCGGTGACTCCTCCGTGGAAGAGGACGTTGTCCGTGACCACGAGTCCACCGGGGCGCATCCTCGGGACCAGCTCCTCCCAGTACGCGATGTAGTTGCCCTTGTCCGCGTCCAGGTAGGCCATGTCGATGTGCGGCTCGGCCGGCATCGCGCGCAGGGTGTCCAGCGCGGGGGCGATCCGCAGGTCGATCCGGTCGGCGACGCCCGCCTTCTCCCACGCCTCCCGGCCGTACGCCGTCCACTCCTCGGAGATGTCGCAGGCGATCAGCAGCCCGTCCGCGGGCAGCGCCTGGGCCATCGACAGGGCCGAGAAGCCGGTGAACGTGCCGACCTCCACGATGTGCCTGGCACCTGTCAGCCGGACGAGGAAGGCCAGCAGCGGCCCCTGCTCCTGCGCGGACTGCATGCCCGCCTGTCCGGGCAGCTCGGCGTACGTGGTCTCCACGAGTTCGCGCTGCGCCGCGTCCAGCGGAGGGTTGTGGGCCAGCGTGTAGGCGTACAGCTCGTCGGTGATCTTGGTGGTGTTGCCCTTGGTCACAAGCGTCTCCTCGGGTTGCGGCGGCCAGGCCAGCTTGCCGA
Source organism: Streptomyces sp. NPDC060209 (assembly GCF_042728155.1). Lineage (NCBI taxonomy): Bacteria > Bacillati > Actinomycetota > Actinomycetes > Kitasatosporales > Streptomycetaceae > Streptomyces > Streptomyces sp. NPDC060209. Next base: position 8,642 of record NZ_JBHWZS010000201.1, on the reverse strand, counting down.
AGATCGCTCGTGAGTGCTCAGCGACCCGCCCCCTGCGGGTCGGCGGCGCGCAGGAAGCGGCGCAGGATCTCCTCGCCCGCGGCGACGCCCCGCTCCCTGAGCACCTCGGTGTTGGGCGCGCCCCAGCCGCAGTCGGCGAGCTCTCCGTGGCCAGGGCGCCATGCCCGGTGGGCGGCGAGCAGCAGGTCGGCGTCCAGGAGCGAGTCACCGGCGGCGAGCGTCAGCGTGGCGCCGCAGCGGCGGGCCACCTCGTGCATGGCGGCGCTCTTGGTGAGCGGCTTGGGCACGGCGTAGATCTTGCGGCCCTGGAGCGAGACGGTCCAGCCCTTGGGATCCGCCCAGGCGGACAGTTCCTTCACCCAGCCCTCGGGGAGGGCGGCACGGTCGACGACGAGGTAGGCGAAAAGGTCTTCGGCGACCCGTTCCTTGAGCAGCCACGAGGGGTCGGCCGCCGCCTGGAGGTGGGCCCGGACCTCCGCGAGGGAGGCGCATTCGCCGGCGATCCGGCTGACCACGTGGTCGTGCCAGTCCGGGTCGGAGACGCCGTCGACCAGGATGTGTCCGCCGTTGGCGCAGATGGCGTACCGGGGGGCGGGGCCGGGCAGGTGAATGCGGCGGTACTGCTCGCGGGTCCGGGTGGTGGTCGGGACGAACACCGTGGTGCGGGCCAGGTCGTCGAGCAGTGCCGCGGCCGTCTCCGTCATGTAGCAGAGGGGCGCCCGGCCGTAGACCTCCACGCAGAGCAGGCGAGGCGCCTGCTCGTCCGGCATGGTCAGCTGGAGGGACGCCGCCGAGTAGATGAGGGTGCGGTCGAGGTCACTGGCCACGAGCGTCACCGGGGCGTTCACGGGGCCGTCCAGGGGCTCAGGTGCGTTCAGCAGCTCAGGCGCTTCCACGGGGCCGCTCGGGGACGCAGGCTCGTTCTCGGGCGCGATCACGGTTTCGCTCACTTCGCCGTCACCGCCGTGCCGTCCGCGCCGGTGGCGCCCCGCGTGTACTTGGGGTGGATCAATCCGACGCAGGTGTACGGGAGTTCCGCGACCTCCTCGACCGGCACGCCGCGCTGCTCGGCGAGCAGTCGTACGTGGTCGAGGTCGGCGCCGGCCCCCCGCTTGGCCAGGATCTTCCAGGGAACGCGGCGCAGCAGCACCCGGGTCGTCTCGCCGACGCCGGGCTTGACGAGGTTCACGTCGTGGATGCCGTACTCCTCGCTGATGCGTTCTACGGCGGCCCAGCCCTCCCAGGTGGGGGCGCGGTCCGCGGCAAGCAGTTCCTTCGCTTCGGCGTCCACCGCGTCGGCGACCTCGTCGAACCGGGCGGCGACCGTGTCGAGGAACAGGCCGGAGACGTCGGAGCCGGCGAGTTCGCGGTAGAACTTCGCGCCGTGGAAATCGTGCGGGCCGACCAGGTCGGAGCGCAGGACCGTACGGGAGATCAGCCCGGACACCGTGGAGTTGAGGCAGGCGGACGGAATGAGGAAGTCCTCGCGCGTGCCGTAGGTCCGGACGCAGCCTCCCGGGTCGGCCAGTACGGCGATCTCCGGGTTGAACCCGCCGAAGTCCTCCAGGGCTGAGGCGAGTTCACGTGTGATGGCGCCCTTCCCCGTCCAGCCGTCGACGAAGACGACGTCCGCCGGGTCGTGGTGGGCGGCCAGCCAGCGCAGGGCGTTGGCGTCGATGCCCCGGCCCCGGACGATGGAGACGGCGTAGTGCGGCAGGTCGAGGCCGTGCCGGTGCTGGGCCCAACGGCGCATGAGGACCCCGACAGGGGTACCGGCGCGGGCGAGGGAGACCAGGACGGGGCGGGGGGTGGAGGTCTCCCCGCCCGAGCCGAGCCGGGAGTGGGGGTGTTCGGCGAGGATCGTCTCGGTGACCGTGCCGACGGCCCGGGCGATACGGGTCGCCGAGGCGTCCAGGGCGGCCTTGAACAGCTCCTGGTACTGGGGGCTGGGCTGGTATTCGACGGGCAGCGATTCGGCGTAGTGCGCGCCACCGCTCTGGATCGCCTCCTCCCGCTCCTCGGTGGGGGCCTCCAGGGGCGTGTCGGAGAGGTCCTGGAGCAGCCAGCCGACATCGTCCGCCGCGTAGGAGGAGAAGGCGGGGCCCCGGAGGGGTTCGGGCAGCATGACGGCTTCCTGCCTGTCTGAGGTCGGCGACGAGATCCGGTCCGAGGCCCGCGACGGGACCCTGCCCGAGGCCGGCGAAGGGCTCGCGTCCGAGGTCGGCGACGGGGCGTACGAGGGGACGACCGCGAGCACGACCTGGTCGGTGTGCCCGGCGAGCCGTGCCAGCAGTCCGTCGGGGGCGTGCAGTGCGGGGGTGTCGGCGGCCGAGTCGACGACGGCGACGACGGCGTCGAAGCCACCGCCCGCGACGTTGTAGGCGTACCGGTCACCCGGCCCGTCGGCGGGATCGTCGTGGGCGGGGAAGACGAGGCGGCTTCGTATCGCGTAGCCGGGGTCGTCGACGGCGAGCACCGGTGAGCGGGTGGTGGTGGAGTAGCGCACGTCGGCCGTGATGGCCCCCTCCAGCGCGGTGCCGAGCCGCAGGGGCGCGTACATCAGCTCCTCGAAGCCGAGGACGAGCACCTTGCGGGCGTCGCCCAGGGCGTCGGCGATACGCCCGGCCATGGCCGGGAGAGCGGCTTCCAGGGCCGCGCGGTGGACGGGGGTGAAGCCGTGGCGTCCGCCGTCGGGTACGCCGGCCGGCCAGTCGAGGGTGACGCGTACGGGGACGGACCGGGGCGCGGGGGGCTCGGTCGTCGCGTGGTCCGCGTCGTGCGCGGCCACCAGGCTCCGGCCCTTCTCCAGGACGCCTTCGGGCAGGCGCACGGTGCCACGGGCCCGGGCCACCAGGTCGACGCGGGCGCCGATCTCCTCGGCGAATTCGGCGAGCCGCCCCTGGTCGGCCTCGGAGCGCATGTCCACCAGGGCGACGATGACGTACCGGTCCCGGGGGTAGCGCGCGTGGAGGGCGCGGATGGTGTTGAGCACGGTGTTGCCGGTGGAGAACTCGTCGTCGACCAGGACCAGCGGCGAGCCGTCCGCGGTGGCGTTCAGCAGGTCCGGGTCCTCGGGCAGCAGCAGGTGCGAGGTGGCGTGCGAGTGCGCCTCCTCGAAGCCGCCCGCCTGTGCGACGCCGGCGACGGGGCGCCGGGTCGAGTGGAGGTACGGGGCCACGCCCAGCCCGTCCGCGACGGCGTGGCCGAGGCCCGTCGCCGTCTCCGCGTAGCCGAGGACGACCGCGCGGCGGGCCTCCGCCTCGCCCAGCAGGTCCCGTACCCGTTCGCCGAGCTCGAAGCCCACGCCGTGGACCACGGACGGCCGCTGCGGCACGTGCTTGCCCAGGACGTTCGACACGAGCAGATGGGCCCGCTTCGGGTTGCGGCGCAGGGCGAGGCCCAGCAGCTCCCGGAGTTCCCCGTCGCCGACGAGCTCGACCCCGAGCCGCCCGGCGACCCAGTTACCCGACCACTCCACGTCCACTGCCTCTTCTTCCCGTATGCGCTCGTGTGCTCGCCCGTGCTCGCCCATGTCCACGCTCAGTCCGTCGCACCGGCGGCGAGGAGCTCCACGAAGCCGATGTCCTCGCGTGCCACGCCGAAGACCTCGGCCCGCTGCAGGGTGCGCTCGGCCCAGGCGCGGTGGGGCTTCACTTCGTTCATCTTGTTCGTGTACGCGGAGCGCAGCACTCCGCCGCCGCCCCGCTCGGGCCGCAGGATGTCCTGCGCGTCGCTGTACTCCTCGTGGCTGACGACCGACAGCGCGTGCACGGGCAGGACGTGGGACGGATGGATGCAGGTCTTGCCGAGCAGCCCGTTGGCCCGGTCGAGCTCGATCTCGCGCAGCAGCCCGTCGAGGTCGTGCTCGATGAGCGTGGTGCGCAGCTCCTCGGCCTGCCCCATGAAGGGGCTGCGGCGCAGCTGGGGCTTGAACATCCGCTCCTGGAGTCGGAAGTACTCCCATACGGGCCCGGTGATGGTGAAGCCGGTGCCGTCCGCCCGGCCCAGCACGTTGACGACGTCGCCGATGACCGCGCCGACGATCTGGACGTCGTACGCCGTCATGTCGGGGGCACGGCGAAGACCGTAGGCGGAGCAGAAGTCGGTCACGCCGAGCCGCAGCGCCAGGATCCGCTCGCGGTACTTGTCGACGGTACGGGCGATCCCCTGGAGGGATTCGCCCCTGGTCTCCACGTGCAGCAGCTCCGGCGATTCGAGGACGGGCATCGCGAACAGCCGGTGCCCGCTGTCCGCTTCGGCCGCGGTGAGGGCCTCCAGGAAGAGCTCGCCCCGCTCTTCCGTGAATTTCGGAAGTACGAATCCGGACAACAATCGGACGGAGCTTCCGAGCCGCCGTACGAGGTCGGAAATCTGCTCCGGTTCACGGACCCTGATGAACAGGAGCGGCCCTTCGGCGTCACGCGCCTCGAGGTCGGCGAACTGCCGGACCAGATTGGCCTCGGCACCGACCACTTCGGCGTCGTCGATGGAATCCTCCAGGCAGAGCACCATGGAGACCACGCCGCGGCCGGTCTGCTTGATCACGTCGTCCGCCAGCCGGGGCCGGGTCGCAGGGCTGTAGAGCGTGGCCCCCAGGGCCGCGCTCAGCATGCGGGAGGAGGAACCCGCGTCGAATTCACACGGCTCCCTGAAGAACAGACTCTCCCGGACAGCGGGCGAGATGTGCCCGAAATGACGCATGTGATTCCCCCGTACTGCCATATGGACCGGACAAACGTATGGCCGGTAATAGTACGTTCGGACAGGTGTCGTCGGTTCCCCGACCATATGAACTTCGGGTGTCCCCGGTGTATCTCACACCCCGCGCGGCGCGCCTGTGTGACCCTCGCGAACAGCGCCTGGCCTACTGGTTCGCACCCCCGCGTTGTCCGGGCGCCCCACCAGCAGGCAGGATGACCGCCATGACGCACGCGATGCTGAAGGGCTCGAACGTCCCTCTCGACGCCATGGCCGTACGGGCTGTGCTGCGCTGGACCCCGGGCGCCGGGGTCCCGGATGTGGATGCCTCCGCCCTGCTGATCGGTCCCTCCGGACGGGTGCGTTCCGACGAGGACTTCGTCTTCTACAACCAGCCGCGGCACCCGTCGGGCCTCGTACGGCGCCTGCCCAAGCGCAGCGCCCCCGAAGGGCTCACGGACACGATCGAGGCGGACCTCTCCTCGCTCGACCCCTCCGTGGACCAGGTGGTCATCGCCGCGTCCTGCGACGAGGCGGCGTTCGAGCGCGTGACGGACCTGCGGATATCGCTGTACGACGCGGCGTCCGCCGACGGTGAGCCGCTCGCGGTCTTCGACGTCCGGGCGGAGACCGGCGAGGAGACGGCCGTTATCTGCGGCGAGCTGTACCGGCGCGGCGACGGCTGGAAGTTCCGGGCGGTGGGGCAGGGGTACCCGACGGGCCTCGTCGGGCTGGCCACCGCCTTCGGGATCTCGGTGGACGAGGCCGAGGCGGCGTCCGAGCCCGGCCCGGCGGCCGTGCCCAGCGCCCCCGACACGACCGCGTCCTTCCCGCCGGCGCCGGAGCCCACCGCACCCGCGCCCGACTCCCAGGCCACGGTCCAGCACCAGCAGCCCGCATACGGCTACCCACAGCCGCCTGTGGCGCCCCAGCCCGCCTACGGCTATCCGCAACAGCCCACCGCGGCCCCGCAGCCCGCCTACGGCTACCCACAGCCCGCTGCCGCGCAGCCGGCGTACGGCTACCCGCAGCCCGCTGCGGCGGCGGCCCATGCCGCCGACCCGAATTTCGTGCTCCCCCCGCAGGGCCCGCAGTTCCTCCGGTCGTGAGCCGGGGGCGCGGCCGCCCTTCACGGTGCGCACTCAGGCCCGCGTCTTGTAGCCGCGTCCCCACTGCATGCCGAAGCCGTACATCCGGTCCAGCTCCGACTGGAAGCCGTACACGAACTTCACCTCGCGGCGCACGATCAGTTCGCCCTTGACGTTCTCCACCGTGAACACCGCGCAGGAGCGGGCCTGCGGGGCCCGCTCGTCCAGCTCGATCTCGATGCGCGGGCCGTTGCCCGGATAGAGCGTCACCTTGGCGTGCGTACGGTCGAAGGCCGGGGTCTGGTCGTAGATGTAGACGAAGAACAGCAGGCGCTTGATCTCGTCGCGCTTGTCGAGGTTCACGTAGACGGTCTCGCCCGACGGCGCCCCGAAACGGTCGTCCCCGCTGAGTCTGATGTACGGCGCCGCGTTCAGGTCGCCGATGAGGTTGCCCAGGGGCTGCACCACACCCTTCGTCCCGTCCGCCAGTTCGTACATGCAGCCCAGGTCCAGGTCGACGTTGACCATGCCCTGGGTGTGCGCCTGGACCACGTCGGGCTGGAAGAGCTTCAGCGGACGCAGCAGCCGACCGCTCTGCCGCGACCTGCCGCCGATGTCCGACGTGCGCATCCGCCACGACAGGTTGACGCGCAGGTTGCCCGACAGCGCGCCCTGCTTGTTCAGTGAGACCGTGGCGTTGCGCTTGGAGAGCACGATCGAGTTCGTCGCGGAGTTACCCGACTCGAACTGCGCCGCCCGCCGCGGAAACAGGCCGTCCCAGAAGGCCATCCCAACCCCCACATGTATCGGTAGTACCGCCCGACCCCGCACCTACGCCACACCCGCCCCGCACGTCACTGCGGGGCGGCCACCGGGCCGGGTCCGGGTGTTCCCGGAGAACCGCCGCCATGGGCCGCCCCGCAGAGAGAGCGTTCCTCAATCCCTACCGGGTCACACCCCGGAGGACACTTCCGCCTTGGAATCGGAGCCGTCGCCGCCGTCGCCGCCGGCCGCCGCGAGCGCCCTGTTGCGCCGCACCGAGGACCAGAAGGACCAGCCGATCAGAATGACCCCGACGGAACCGGTGATGAGCTCGTTGATCTCGTACTGGATGGTGACCAGCAGGATGACCGCGAGGGCGCCGATCGCGTAGTGCGCGCCGTGCTCCAGGTAGACGTAGTCGTCCAGGGTGCCCTGGCGGACCAGGTAGACGGTGAGCGAACGGACGTACATGGCGCCGATACCGAGGCCGAGCGCCATCAGGACGATCTCGTTGGTGATGGCGAAGGCGCCGATGACACCGTCGAACGAGAAGGACGCGTCGAGGACCTCGAGGTAGAGGAACATGAAGAACGCGGCCTTGCCCGCGAGGACCACCGCGGAGGGGGACTTGCCGGACTTCCTGGCCTCTTCCTCGGCCTCGTGCTCGCGCTCCTCCTCCTCTTCGAGCTTGTTCTCGAAGAATCCGGAGAGACCGCCGACCACGAGATAGGTGATCAGACCCGCGATACCGGAGAGCATGACGGTCGACGCCTTGTCGGCGTGCCCCCCACCGTGCTGGTGCGCGTGGGTCGCGAACGTCATGGCGGAGACCAGCAGGACGATGAGCGCGACGCAGACCGACAGCATGTCGACCTTGCCGAGCTTGGCGAGCGGACGCTCGATCCAGCGCAGCCACTGGATGTCACGGTCCTCGAAAATGAAGTCGAGGAAGATCATGAGCAGGAACATGCCACCGAATGCGGCGATCGACGGATGGGCGTCCGTCACCAGTTCCTTGTACCTGTCAGGGTCGTTGAACGAGAGGTCGATGGCCTCGATCGGCCCCAGCTGAGCGCTGATGGCCACGATCACGACAGGGAAGACCAGCCGCATACCGAAGACCGCGATGAGCACACCGACGGTGAGGAAGATCTTCTGCCAGAAGGCACTCATCTTCTTCAGGATTCCGGCGTTGATCACCGCGTTGTCGAAGGACAGCGAGATCTCGAGGACCGACAGGATCGCGACGACGCCGAATGCCTGCCACCCCCCGTAGAACACCGCTGCGACCAGGCCGAGCGCGGTAACCGCGAACGACCAGCCGAAGGTTTTCAGAAGCACTGGCTACCCCATCGTGTATGTAACGGGTCTCCCCCGGTTGAGTACGGGGCTCCCCCGCGCCGTGCGCGGCTTTACGAAACGTTGACCCCGAAGTCTAGAGCGATGCCCCGGAGCCCTGACGCGTACCCCTGTCCGACTGCACGGAATTTCCACTCCCCGCCGTAGCGGTAGAGCTCACCGAAGATCATCGCCGTCTCCGTCGACGCGTCCTCGCTGAGGTCGTACCGCGCCAACTCCTGACCGTCCGCCTGGTTCACCACGCGGATGAAGGCATTGCTGACCTGACCGAAGGTCTGCCCACGATTGTCGGCTTCATGGATCGAAACGGGAAAAAGAATCTTGTCGCAGTGTGCCGGCACCTGCGTGAGGTTCACGATGACGGACTCGTCGTCGCCCTCGCCCTCCCCCGTGAGGTTGTCACCGGTGTGCTCGACGGAGCCGTCGGGGCTGGTGAGGTTGTTGTAGAACACGAACCACTCGTCGCCGAGGACCCGGCCCGACTGGCACAGCAGCGCGCTGGCGTCGAGGTCGAAGTCGGCTCCCGTCGTGGATCGTGCGTCCCAGCCGAGCCCGACCAGCACCTGAGTGAGATTGGGTGCGGCCTTGGAGAGGGAGACATTGCCTCCCTTGGCGAGCGTGACGCCCATGGTGTGTCCTCCCCGAGTCGATGGACGGTCTTTCGGCCCGGCACGGGCGCCTGACGGACGCGGGGCGCTCTGCCGAGCGCGTCCGGCGCCGCACATGGTGCGGCGC
>NZ_JBHWZS010000200.1:0-15873 GCF_042728155.1 Streptomyces sp. NPDC060209 | reverse complement strand
GACTTGTCTCTGTCCGCCGGGCGCGGTCGTCGTACTGGACGGGATCAGTCGGTGAGGTTCACCGAACGCGCCGAAGCGGCGCCGATCTCGTCGGCGATCTCGGTGAGGACCGACTGCGGGATGGTGTCGTCGACGGTGAGGACGACCAGCGCCTCGCCGCCCGCGTCCTGGCGCGAGACCTGCATGCCGGCGATGTTCAGACCGGCCTCGCCGAGGATCTTGCCGACGGCGCCGACGACGCCGGGACGGTCCTCGTAGCGCAGGACGACCATGTGGTCGGCGAGCGCCAGGTCGACGTCGTGCTCGCCGATCGCGACGATCTTCTGGAGGTGCTTGGGGCCGGCCAGCGTGCCGGAGACCGCGACCTCCTCGCCGTTCGACAGCGTGCCGCGGACGGTCACCACGTTGCGGTGGTCGGGCGACTCGGAGCTGGTGGTGAGGCGGACCTCGACACCGCGCTCCTGCGCGAAGAGCGGGGCGTTGACGTACGACACGGTCTCGTCGACGACGTCCTCGAAGACGCCCTTGAGCGCGGAGAGTTCGAGCACCTTCACGTCGTGCTGCGTGATCTCGCCGTAGACCTCGACGTCGAGACGGGCCGCGACCTCGCCCGCGAGCGCGGTGAAGATCCGGCCGAGCTTCTCGGCGAGCGGCAGTCCGGGGCGCACGTCCTCGGCGATGACGCCACCCTGGACGTTGACCGCGTCGGGCACGAGCTCACCGGCGAGGGCCAGGCGGACGGACTTGGCGACCGCGATGCCCGCCTTCTCCTGGGCCTCGTCGGTGGAGGCACCGAGGTGCGGGGTGCAGACGACCTGGTCGAACTGGAACAGCGGGGAGTCCGTGCAGGGCTCCTTGGTGTAGACGTCCAGACCGGCGCCGGCGACCCGGCCCTCCTTGAGGGCGGAGGCGAGCGCCTCCTCGTCGACGATGCCGCCCCGCGCGGCGTTGACGATGCGCACCGAGGGCTTCACCTTGTGCAGCGCGTCGTCGCCGATCAGGCCGAGCGTCTCGGGGGTCTTGGGCAGGTGCACCGTGATGAAGTCGGAGACCTCGAGCAGCTCGTCCAGCGTGAGGAGCTTGACGCCCATCTGGGCGGCGCGCGCGGGCTGCACGTAGGGGTCGTACGCGACGATCTTCATACCGAAGGCCGACATGCGCTGCGCGACCAGCACGCCGATGCGGCCGAGGCCGACGACGCCGAGGACCTTCTCGCTGAGCTCGACGCCCGTGTACTTGGAGCGCTTCCACTCGCCGTTCTTCAGGGCGGTGTTGGCCTGCGGGATGTTGCGCGCGGTGGCGACGAGCAGACCGCAGGCCAGCTCGGCGGCGGTGACGATGTTGGACGTCGGCGCGTTGACGACCATCACACCGGCCTTGGTGGCCGAGGAGACGTCGACGTTGTCCAGACCGACGCCCGCGCGGGCGACGACCTTGAGCTGCTTCGCCGCGGCGATGGCCTCGGCGTCGACCTTGGTGGCGGAGCGCACCAGGATCGCGTCGACGCCGACGATCGCGGGGAGGAGTTCGGCGCGGTCCGCGCCGTTGCAGTGCCGGATCTCGAAATCCGGACCCAGAGCGTCAACCGTGGCGGGCGACAGCTCTTCGGCGATGAGTACGACAGGTTTCGAGCTCACGTGTGTCCTCACAAGTCCAGTGCGGACGGCCGTCCCGACGGCCGCAGGCGGTGGAGGGGCTAGCCGCGTGGAAGACGCACGACACTGTGGGCCCTGACGCGTGTATGTGTTGAGAAGTGTAGTCATGCGGCCGGGCGCCGACTGCGCCCCGGTGGAAGGATCACCCGCACGGGGTGGACGGTCTGTACAGACGTACGGTGCCGACTCCCTGCCACCCACCTCTCCCCGCAGTGACACGGGGTGTGAGGCCGGCCATGTGCCGGGGGGCAGGCCCGTGCGGACCTGCCCCCCGGCGAGAACTCAGGCGTCCTCGTTGTCGACCCAGCTCATGAGCTTGCGGAGCTCCTTGCCGGTGGTCTCCAGCAGGGACTCGCTGTCGGCCTTCTTGTACTCGTTGTACTTGGGCAGACCGTTGTGGTACTCGGCCATCCACGCCTTGGCGAAGGTGCCGTCCTGGATCTCGGCGAGGACCTTCTTCATCTCGGCCTTGGTGTCGGCCGTGATGATGCGCGGGCCGGTGACGTAGTCGCCCCACTCGGCGGTCTCCGAGATGGACCAGCGCATCTTCTCCAGGCCGCCCTCGTACATGAGGTCCACAATGAGCTTCAGCTCGTGGAGGCACTCGAAGTACGCGATCTCCGGCTGGTAGCCGGCCTCGGTCAGCGTCTCGAAACCGGCCTTGACCAGGGCGGCGGTGCCACCGCAGAGGACGGCCTGCTCACCGAACAGGTCGGTCTCGGTCTCCTCGGTGAAGGTCGTCTTGATGACGCCGGCGCGGGTGCCGCCGATGCCCTTCGCGTAGCTGAGGGCGAGCTCCAGGCCCTTGCCGGTGGCGTCCTGCTCGACGGCCACGATGCACGGGACGCCGCGGCCTTCCTCGTACTGGCGGCGGACGAGGTGGCCCGGGCCCTTCGGGGCGACCATGCAGACGTCGACGTTGGCCGGCGGCTTGATGAAGTCGAAGCGGATGTTCAGGCCGTGGCCGAAGAACAGCGCGTCGCCGTCCTTGAGGTTGTCCTTGACGGACTCCTCGTAGACCTGGGCCTGGATCGGGTCCGGAACGAGGATCATGATGACGTCGGCCTCGGCCGCGGCCTCGGACGGGGTCACCACGCGCAGGCCCTGCTCCTCGGCCTTGGCCTTGGACTTCGAACCCTCGTGCAGACCGACACGGACGTCGACACCCGAGTCACGCAGCGACAGCGCGTGGGCGTGCCCCTGGCTGCCGTAACCAAGGACCGCGACCTTACGGCCCTGGATGATGGACAGGTCGGCATCGTCGTCGTAGAACAGCTCGGCCACTGGGTCTTCTCCTTGGTGTGCAGGTGTTGCGTCCCACCGTACGGCGGGGTGCGTCGGATACGTTGCCGGGTCTCGCCATACGAGCGGCGAGGCGGCCCGTGAGGGGTTACGCCGTACGGTCGAGTGCGCGCAGAGAACGGTCGGTGATCGAGCGCGCGCCGCGCCCTATGGCGATGGTGCCGGACTGGACGAGTTCCTTGATGCCGAACTGCTCGAGCATCTTGAGCATGGCCTCCAGCTTGTCGGCGCCCCCGGTCGCCTCGATCGTGACGGCCTCCGGAGAGACGTCCACGGTCTTGGCGCGGAACAGCTGGACGATCTCGACGATCTGGGAGCGGGTCTCGTTGTCGGCGCGGACCTTCACCAGGACGAGCTCCCGCTGGATCGCTGCGGAGGGCTCGAGTTCGACGATCTTCAGGACGTTGACCAGCTTGTTGAGCTGCTTGGTCACCTGCTCCAGGGGCAGGCCCTCGACATTCACGACAATGGTGATGCGTGAGATGTCGGGATGTTCGGTGGTACCGACCGCGAGCGAGTCGATGTTGAAGCCGCGCCGGGAGAACAGGGCCGTGATCCGGGCGAGGACACCGGGCTTGTTCTCGACCAGGACGGAGAGTGTGTGCTTACTGGACATGGAGTCGGTCTCTCTCTGTCTCTCAGTCGTCTTCGTTGTCGCCGAAGTCGGGGCGGACTCCGCGCGCTGCCATGACCTCGTCGTTGGAGGTGCCGGCGGCGACCATCGGCCACACCATGGCGTCCTCGTGGACGATGAAGTCGATGACGACCGGGCGGTCGTTGATCGCGTTGGCCTCGGCGATGGCCTTGTCCAGGTCGGCCGGGTCCTCGCAGCGGATCGCGTAGCAGCCCATGGCCTCGGACAGCTTGACGAAGTCCGGCACGCGCGTGCCCTTGGCGGGGACGCCGTCCGTGTCCGCGCCGGAGTGCAGCACGGTGTTGGAGTACCGCTGGTTGTAGAACAGGGTCTGCCACTGGCGGACCATCCCGAGGGCGCCGTTGTTGATGATCGCGACCTTGATCGGGATGTTGTTGAGCGCGCAGGTGGTGAGTTCCTGGTTGGTCATCTGGAAACAGCCGTCGCCGTCGATCGCCCAGACCGCACGCTCGGGCATGCCCGCCTTGGCGCCCATCGCGGCCGGGACCGCGTATCCCATGGTCCCGGCGCCACCGGAGTTGAGCCAGGTGGCGGGCTGCTCGTACTGGATGAAGTGCGAGGCCCACATCTGGTGCTGGCCGACGCCCGCCGCGAAGATCGTGCCCTCGGGGGCGAGTTCGCCGATGCGCTGGATGACCTGCTGCGGCGAGAGGCTGCCGTCGTCCGGCAGGTCGTAGCCGACCGGGTAGGTGTCGCGCCAGCGGTTGAGGTCCTTCCACCAGGCCGCGTAGTCACCGGTGTTGCCCTCGGTGTGCTCGGCCTGGACCGCCTGGACGAGGTCGGCGATGACCTCGCGGGCGTCGCCGACGATCGGGACGTCGGCGGCGCGGTTCTTGCCGATCTCCGCCGGGTCGATGTCCGCGTGGACGATCTTGGCGTACGGGGCGAAGCTGTCCAGCTTGCCGGTGACGCGGTCGTCGAACCTGGCCCCGAGCGCGACGATCAGGTCGGCCTTCTGCAGCGCGGTGACGGCGGTGACCGAACCGTGCATGCCGGGCATTCCCACGTGCAGCGGGTGGCTGTCGGGGAAGGAGCCGAGCGCCATCAGGGTGGTGGTGACGGGCGCTCCGGTGAGCTCTGCCAGGACCTTCAGCTCGGCGGTGGCGCCGGCCTTCATGACGCCGCCGCCGACGTAGAGCACGGGGCGCTTGGCCTGGGTGATGAGCTTGGCGGCCTCGCGGATCTGCTTGGCGTGCGGCTTGGTGACCGGGCGGTAGCCGGGCAGGTCCATCGTCGGCGGCCAGCTGAAGGTCGTCTTCGCCTGCAGCGCGTCCTTGGCGATGTCGACGAGGACCGGCCCCGGGCGGCCGGTGGAGGCGATGTGGAAGGCCTCGGCGATCGTGTGAGCGATGTCCTCGGCGCGGGTGACCAGGAAGTTGTGCTTCGTGATCGGCATCGTGATGCCGCAGATGTCGGCTTCCTGGAAGGCGTCCGTGCCGATGGCCGCCGAGGCCACCTGACCGGTGATCGCGACCATGGGCACCGAGTCCATGGCCGCGTCGGCGATCGGGGTGACCAGGTTGGTCGCACCGGGACCCGAGGTGACCATGCAGACACCGACCTTGCCGGTGGCCTGCGCGTAACCGGTGGCGGCGTGACCGGCACCCTGCTCGTGGCGGACCAGGATGTGGCGGACCCGGGTGGAGTCCATCAGCGGGTCGTACGCCGGAAGGATGCAGCCGCCGGGGAGACCGAATACGGTGTCGGCGCCGACTTCCTCGAGAGAACGGATGAGGGACTGCGCGCCCGTGAGGTGCTCAACGGAGGCGGAGGACGGTCCGCCGTTACGGGCCCGCGGCTGCGGGTGCTGGGCCCCGGTGGCCTGCTCGGTCATCGGCATTCTCTTCTCGAAGCTGAGGGTTTATGCGGTGTTTTTGCGGGGTTTTGAGAGGTCCCGGTGCAACAAAAAACCCCTCGTGCCGTGAGGCAAGCGAGGGGAGCGCGCCGGTGCGGTCTGCAAGGTGTCCATGAGTGACCCTGCTTCAGCCGACGCGCTTTCCAAGTACGAGAATTCGGGTGCGCATGGCATTGACCCTCTCTCCGGCACGCGCACGGTGTCAAGTGGGTGGGACGGGAGTCTCATCATGTGAGCGGCTCTGGAGCGGGATCGCGCCACCCGCGAGCACCGGCTGAGCGGCCGGTCCGATGCCCGGGACGGGATACTTCCCCCGGATCAGGGTGCGCCGCAGCCGGTACTCGTCCAACGGCCCGGCGAAGGCCATCCCCTGACCGTGGGTGCACCCCATGGCGCGCAGTGCGCGCACCTGCTCGGGCACGTCCACCCCGTCGGCCACGGACTGCATGCCGAGATCTCCGGCGATGCGCAGCAGCCCACTGGTGATCTTGTGCAGCCTCGCCGACTCGACGACGCCCTCCACCAGGCACCGGTCCAGCTTCAGCACGTCGATGGGGAGCCGGCGCAGCGCGTTGACCGCGGCGTACCCGCTGCCGAAGCCGTCGAGCGCGATCCGGACGCCCAGCCGGCGCAGCGCGACCAGCCGCCGTTCCAGCTCGTCGAAGGAGATCCGTGGGTCGCTGTCGGCCACTTCGATCATCAGGGCACCGGAAGGCAGCCCGTGCCGGGTCAGGAGCGCCTCGACAGAACCCGGAGGCAGGGCCCGGTCCAGGAGCCGGGCGGCCGACACCCGCACGGAGACGGAGACCGGGTGTCCCGCCCTGGACCGGTCTGCGGCCTGCTCGACGGCCTCCTCCAGCAGCCAGGTGCCGAGCTCGGCGGCGCGCTCGCTGTCCTCGGAGACGCGGAGGAATTCGGCGGGGGTGAACAGGATGCCCTGTGCGGAGCGCCAGCGGGCCTGGGCGGCGACGGCCGCGACCGTACCGCTGGCCAGGTGGACGACCGGCTGGTGGAGCAGGGCGAATTCGCCGTCGCGCAGGGCCGTGCGAAGCCGCGCCGCGAGCTCGGACCGGCGCACGACGTCCGCCTGCATCTGGGGGGCGTACAGCTCGACCCGGTCCTTGCCGCCCGCCTTCGCCCGGTACATGGCGAGGTCGGCGTTGCGCATGAGGTCCTTGGGCGTGATGGAGGGCTCGGCGAAGGCGACCCCGATGGAGGCTGCCACCCGGACCTCGGCGGTGCCGATCCGGTAGGGCTGGGACAGTCTGAGGCGAAGCCGGTCGGCGATCTCGTGGACCTGGTACTCCCTGGCGGCCTGGTCGCGGGTTCCGTCGCCGACGATCAGCGCGGCGAACTCGTCGCCCCCCAGGCGTGCCGCGGTGTCCGAGGTGCGTACGGACTCCTGGAGGCGGCGTGCGGCCTGGACGAGGAGCTCGTCGCCCGCCTGATGGCCGATGGAATCGTTGACCGCCTTGAAGCCGTCGAGGTCGATGAAGAGCACCGCGGTGCCCGGATCCCCGGCCCGCCGGCCTCCGAGCGCCTGGCCGACCCGGGTGGTGAAGAGAGCGCGGTTGGGCAGGTCTGTGAGGTGGTCGTGCTCGGCGTTGTGCTGGAGCTGCGCCTGCAGCCTGACCCGCTCGGTCACATCGCGGCTGTTGAGCAGCAGGCCACCCTGGTGGCGGTTGACGGTGGACTCGACGTGGAGCCAGTCCCCCGTGCCCGATCCGAAGCGGCACTCGATCCGGGTGGTGGGCTCCTCGCGGGGCGGCGCGGCGAGGAAGCGCCGCAACTCGTGGACCACTCGCCCGAGGTCGTCGGGATGGATGATCGACGCCAGCTCCGCACCGACGAGGTCCTCGGCGTCACGCCGGTAGACCCCGGCCGCCGCGGGACTGACGTAGCGCAGCACGCCGCTCGGCTCGGCGATCATGATGACGTCGCTGGAACCCTGCACCAGGGAGCGGAAGTGGTTCTCCTTCTGGGCCAGTTCCTGGGTCAGCGCGATGTTGTCGAGGAGCATGATGGCCTGCCGGAGGACCAGGGCGAGCACGACCGTGCAGCCGGTGAGGACCACCACCCGGTCGACCCTGCGGCCCTCCACCACGTTGTACAGGATGCCGAGGGTGCAGACCGCCGCGGCGAGATACGGCGTGAGCGCGGCGAGGGACCCGGCGATCGGGCGGCTCGCGGCACGCGGCTCCGGGCAGGAGGCTTCGACAGCGTTGTCTCGGCCGCGGTGGGCACCCCAGGGTGCGTACGCGAGGATCAGGGAACCGGCGAACCAGCCCGCGTCCAGCAGCTGGCCCGAGTGGTACGCCGAGCGCAGCAGCGGGGCCGTGAACAGGGCGTCGCACAGCACGGTCAGGGCGAGGCCGGCGACGGCGGTGTTCACCGCCGAGCGGTTCATGTTGACCCGCCGGAAGTGCAGCGCGAGGACCATGGAGACCAGCACGATGTCGAGCAGCGGGTAGGCCAGCGAGAGCGCCGCCCTGGCCACGCTCTCACCCTCGGCGTTCGCGACCTGGGCGGTGTGGGCCAGCGCGAGGCTCCAGGAGAGCGTCAGCAGGGACCCTCCGATCAGCCAGGCGTCCAGCACCAGGCAGACCCAGCCCGCCCGCGTCACGGGCCGCTTGGCCAGGACGAGGAGCCCGACGATGGCGGGCGGAGCGAAGCAGAGGAAGAAGAGGTCCGCGAGGGAGGGGGTGGGCACCGGGCGCCCCTGCACCACCTCGTACCACCCCCAGACCGCGTTGCCTCCGGCCGCCATGGCCGAGGAGAGCGAGAAGAGGAGCCAAGCGGGCCGGAACCGGCCGCCGCCGGCGCGGGCGTAGAGGAAACAGGACACCGCGGCGACCAGGGCGGCGATACTGAGGCCGAAGTCGCCCATGAACAGGGCGACTCCGGGCGACCCCCAGCCGAACGCGGCCCCCACCGCGTATCCGGCGCAGACGGCGGCGAGGACGAGCTGGGAGCGCAGCCCCACAGTCCGTCCGGAGGACGGCTGTCGGGAGAGCAGGGCCCCGAGGGCGCTCACCGGAGAGCCCCGCGGGCAGGCCCTGGTGCCCTCGCTGCCGCCGGCCTCTCATGCCCGCCCCGCCGCGTCGGTTCGTCTCTCCACTGGCCGAACATCGCCCGTCGCCCCCTCGCGATCCGCTTTCTCCCCGGCGCCGTCCCTTCCACGGCGCAGCCCTCTTGTGGACGATACACCAGAGCCGTCACTCAGGGACATAGCTTCTCTACTCTCCGTGACGACCAGGGGTGTTGTGGGTACACGGCGCGGCCGCACCGATCCGGAGCGTGGTCAGCCGGTCGTGAGGACGAGGTTCTCGACCGGCTGCCCCGCGGCGAACCGGGTGAGCTGTCCGGCCAGCAGACGCTTGGCACGGGGCAGGAACGCGGAGGTGCTGCCGCCCACATGGGGGGTGATCAGTGTGTGGGGAGCATGCCAGAGAGGGTGACCGGCGGGCAGAGGTTCGGGGTCGGTCACGTCGAGCGCCGCCCGCAGTCGCCCGGACTCGAGTTCGGACAGCAGGGCCGCGGTGTCGACGACGGCGCCCCGCGCGACGTTCACGAGCAGTGCGCCGTCCCGCATCGCGGCGAGGAAGCCGGGGCCCACCAGCCCCTGCGTGGAAGGGTTCAGCGGAGTGGACAGAATGACGATGTCGGCCTCGGGGAGCAGAGTCGGAAGCTCCTCGATCGCGTGTACGGGACCGCGCGCGGTTGCCCGTGCGGAGCGCGCGACGCGTACCACCCGCGCGCACTCGAAGGGTTCGAGCCGGTCCTCGATGGCCGCGCCGATCGATCCGTAGCCCACCACGAGGACGGACTTGTCGGCGAGCGCCGGATAGAAGCCGGACCGCCACTCCTCCTTGTCCTGGCCGTGCACGAAACCGGGAAACCCGCGGAGCGAGGCCAGGATCAGCGCGAGTGCGAGCTCGGCCGTCGAGGCCTCGTGCACGCCCTTGGCGTTGCACAGCCGCACTCCGGCGGGCAGCAGACCGAGCCCCGGCTGCACGTGGTCTATGCCCGCGGAGAGGGTCTGGACGACCTGGACCGTGTGCATCCCCTTCAGCGGACGGACCGCGACCTCCGGGCCCTTCATGTACGGAACGACATAGAACGCGCAGTCGGAGGGATCCGCCGGGTAGTCCCGGCCACCGTCCCAGAAACGGTAGTTGAGACCCTCGGGGAGGCCTTCGATCTCATCGGCGGCGAAGGGCAGCCATACGTCGGTGCCGGATGTAGAAGTCATGGTCAGGAGGCTATGCGAAGGGCGCGGAACCGCAGAGGTTACTTTGGGGTGCTGGTGGTCCCGTGATCACGGGACCGAGGGAGGGTTCGGGGAGTTGGAGCGCAGGACTATCGGTGCGGCGGCGCTCGCCGTGGGTGCGGTCGGGCTGGGCTGTATGCCGATGAGCTGGGCCTACAACACGTCGCAGCAGCGCGGTGACCGCTCGGTGCGAACCGTGCACGCCGCGCTGGACGCCGGCGTCCAGCTGCTCGACACCGCCGACATGTACGGGCCCTTCACCAACGAGCTGCTCGTCGGACGGGCGCTCAAGGGCCGCCGGTCCGAAGCCTTCCTCTCCACCAAGTGCGGTCTGCTCGTGGGCGATCAGCACATCGTGGCCAACGGGCGTCCCGGCTATGTGCGCCGGGCCTGTGACGCCTCGCTGCGACGGCTCCAGACCGATGTGATCGATCTCTACCAGCTGCACCGGGCGGATCCCGAGGTGCCGGTCGAAGAGACCTGGGGTGCGATGGCGGACCTGGTGACCGCGGGCAAGGTGCGGGCACTCGGACTGTGCGCGGTGGGTGCCAGGGCCGGCCGGGGGCCGGGGGCGCGGATGCACGACGGGACCATCCGGCAGCTGGAGCGGATGCAGCAGGTCTTTCCCGTCAGCGCGGTCCAGGCGGAGCTCTCCGTGTGGTCGCCCCAGGCGCTGGAGGACCTGCTGCCGTGGTGCGCGGCCCGGGGCGTGGGTGTGCTGGCGGCGATGCCGCTGGGCAACGGCTATCTCACGGGGACGCTCAAGCCCGGCCAGGGCTTCGAGCCGGATGATCCGCGGGCCAGGCACCCCCGTTTCACCGCGGAGATGATGGCGGCCAACCAGCCTGTGGTGGCGGGGCTCCGCAGGATCGCGGAGCGGCACGGGGCCACCCCGGCGCAGGTGGCTCTGGCGTGGGTCCTGAGGCAGGGCCGCCATGTGGTGCCAGTCCCCGGCGCGAAGCGGGAGGAGTGGGCCGTGGAGAACGCGGGAGCGGCGGGACTGGCGCTCACGGACGGGGATCTGGCCGAGATAGCCGGGCTGCCGCGGGCCCGTGGGTCGTGGGACTGACTCCGTCGCGGGAGAATTGGCGAAGATCGGGAACCCGGGACGGAGCAGCGGTGTAAGAACAGTAGTCGTGCGACCGTCGAAAGGATCGGTGCTGTGCAAACTCCCGTGCTGCGCAAGGGGGTAGTGGCCCTGCTCGCCTCGGCCTCCCTCCTGCTGTCCGCCTGCTCGTCCGACGACGGCCCGGCAGCCGGTGAGGGCTCCTCCTCCCCCCGTGCGAGCCCCACGTCCGCGCCCCCGGCCTCGGCGAGCCCGTCGGCGGACCTGCCTCCGGCCAAGGGCTCGGTCGAAGTGGTCAAGACGCTCACGGACGGCCTCGCGTCTCCCTGGGGCCTCGCCGCACTGCCCGGGGGCGATCTGCTGGTCGCCTCGCGTGACGAAGCGACGATCACCCGGATCGACGGGGAGAGCGGCAGGAAGACCCTGCTGGGCTCGGTGCCGGGGGTCGCGCCGGCGGGCGAGGGTGGCCTGCTCGGCCTTGCCGTCGCCCCGACCTACGGCGCGGACCATCTGATCTACGCGTACTTCACCACCGAGTCGGACAACCGCATCGCCCGCCTTCAGTACGACGAGAAGAAACCCGCCGGACAGCAGCTGGGAGCCCCGGACACCATCCTGCGGGGCATCCCGAAGGGCTCCATCCACAACGGCGGGCGGATCGCGTTCGGTCCCGACCGCATGCTGTACGCGGGCACGGGCGAGACGGGTGACACGGGTCTCGCCCAGGACAAGTCGTCCCCCTCGGGCAAGATCCTGCGGATGACGCCGGACGGCGAGCCGGTGCACGGCAATCCCGAGGGCGACTCGCTGGTCTATTCGTACGGGCACCGCAATGTGCAGGGTCTGGCCTGGGACAGCGGGAAGCGGCTCTGGGCGTCGGAATTCGGCCAGAACACCTGGGACGAGCTGAATCTGATCGAGCCGGGCAAGAATTACGGCTGGCCCGATATCGAGGGCAAGGAGGGGGGCTCGGGGTTCGTCGATCCGGTGGCCCAGTGGAAGACCTCCGAGGCTTCGCCGAGCGGCATCGCATACGCCGAGGGATCGATCTGGATGGCAGGGCTGCGGGGCGAGCGGCTCTGGCGGATCCCCCTGTCCGGCAAGGCGGACGGGGAACCGTCGGCCGACCCCCAGGCGTTCCTGGAAGGGAAGTACGGCCGGCTGCGCACGGTGCTCGCCGCGGGTGGCGACAAGCTCTGGCTGGTCACGAGCAATACGGACGGCCGTGGCACCGCGAAGTCGGGCGACGACCGGATCCTGCTTCTGAAGGTCCGGTAGCCGGCGGGCGGAGCCCGTCAGGACCGGCCGGCCGCATCCGGGCCGGCGGGCGGGATGTCGGAGGGAGCACAGCAGGTGTTCAACTTCTTCGAGGAACTGTTCGCGCCGGGCCGTAAGCACACGGTCGAGGAGCAGAAGCGGCTGGATCTGAGCCGGACGGACGTGGGTACAGGCGACCCGGCGCGGGGCCCGATAGACCTCGCCTCCGGCAAGGTGACCCTCCGCAGCCCATCGCCCGGGGCAGGCCGGCCCGGTGGCACGGACCCCGGCGACGACCGGACCGACCGCACCACCTCCGAGAGCTCCCCTCCCGACGGAGACCGGCCCGAGGGCACTCCTGCCGAGGACTGCCAGCAGGATCGCGACCGGCCCGGGGACGACAAGGAGGATCGCGACCGGCCCGAGGGCGGCCGGGCACGGCCGGATTCGAGTGGGCCCGGCAGTTGAGACCGGCGGGCCCGGGGCCCGGCCCGGTCTCACCCCACCGAGTACAGCCGGAAACGGTGCGCCAGCGCTGCCGCCTCGCCGCGGCTGGAGACACTCAGCTTGGCCAGGATGTTGGAGACGTGCACGCTGGCGGTCTTCGGCGAGATGTACAGCTCCTCCGCGATCCGGCGGTTGGTGTATCCCGCCGCGACCAGCCGGTGCACCTCCTGTTCCCGCGAGGTCAGCCCGAACGACTCGATCGCGTCCACCGTCGGGACGGGCTCGGCCGGCTGAGCGCCTTCGTCCTCGCCCGCACCGCCCGGACTGCCCGGACCGACGAGCGTGATGCGGCCCCGGCCGGCCAGCAGCTCGATGCTCTCCACGAGCGGCAGCGCGCCGAGCCGTAGCGCCACCGCATGGGCTTCGCGCAGGAGCCCTGCCGCCGGCGTCCGGTCGCCGGAGGCGGCCAGTATCGCCTCCGCCCAGCGGTGGCGGATCTGGGCCAGCTCGTAGGGGCGCTGGAGCGGGGCGAAGGCCGTGGCGGCCCGGCACCAGTGGTCCGGGGTGTCCGCCCCTTCCGCCCGGGCCAGTTCCGCCTCGATCAGCACACCGTAGGCGGCCCAGACGGGCACCAGCATCGGCAGCCGCTTGAGGTGGCCCCTGATCCGCTCCAGGATCGCCGGCCGCCCGGGATCCGTGGCGGGCAGCCCGCGTGCGTCGGCCTCGATCGCGGCGGCGGCGTGGAGCAGCGGCAGGGCGTACTGCTGGGTTCCCGGTGGCAGGCCGGTGTCGGACTGTGCCTCGAACATCGCCCGCGCCTCGGGGAGCCTGCCCTGTTGGGCCGCGAGGCCCATGGCATGCCGGACGGGGCAGATCAGGTGCTGCGGCTGCGGGTCGTGGAGGCCGAGATGGCGGCGGTTCAGGGCCAGTTGTTCTGCGGCCTCCTCGAAGTCGCCGCGGGCCAGGGCAAGATCCGCGCGGCGGGCGGCCACGAGCCCGTTCGACTTGCGGGACCGGGCCAGCGGGGCCGCCGCGTCCGCCGCCGCCCGGCTCTCGTCCCAGTGCCCCAGTGAGAAGTACGACTGGGCCTGGTTGGCCCGTACCCAGGCCTCGGACTCGGGGAGACCGTGGCCGTGGCAGATCTCGATGCCGTGGTCGGCGGCCGCCACCGCCTCCAGCGAACGGCCGGTGGACTCGAGCGAGGAGGGCAGATTGATGGCGGCGCGACTCATGACGCCCACCAGGTGCAGTTCCTCGGACCGTTCCCGGACGGCGTACATCTCGGCGAGGCCCTCCTCGACGTCACCCGCGTCGATGGTGAGCCAGCCCCGGGTGAGTCTGGCGTGCAGCTCGATGGACTCCTCGCCGACCAGCCGGGCATACTCCACGGCCCGGTCGGCGGCGACCAGGGTCTCGGGTCCCGGCCTGTGCAGGGCGCCCCAGCTCGCGACGGAAGCCAGGACATCGGCGTGCACGGCGGAGGGCTGCAGACCCCGCACCAGGTCCTCGGCAGTGGCCAGTTCCTGCCAGCCGTCTCCCCGGGAGAGGCTCTGCATCAGCAGGGAGCGCTGCACCCAGAACCACGCCGCGCGCAGCGGGTCCCTGTCTCCGTCGAGGATGCGCAGGGCCTTCTTCGCTATGGCCAGGGACCGTTCGCGGTCTCCGCCGAAGCGGGCGGCCACCGTGGCCTCGGCCATCAGGTCGAGGTAGCGGAGCGGATTCGCCCCCGGTTCGCAGCCGCACCCCGGGTAGGCCTCGGCATGGTCGAGCGGCCGCAGGGTCGCGCGCACGGCGTCGGGGACGTCGTCCCAGAGCTCCATGGCCCTTTCCAGGAGCCTGAGTTGCTCGCTGTACGCGTAGCGGCGCCTGGCTTCCACCGCTGCCTGGAGCACGGCGGGCAGCGCCTTGACCGCGTCGTGCGCGGCGTACCAGTAGCTGGCGAGGCGTGCGGCGCGCTCATCGGTGCGTACGAGCCACGGGTCGTTCTCCAGCGCTTCGGCGTAGCGGCGGTTGAGGCGCGTGCGTTCACCGGGCAGCAGGTCGTCGCTGACGGCCTCGCGGACCAGGGAGTGCCGGAAGCGGTAGCCGTCGGTGTCGAGGGAGGGCAGCAGGAGGTTGGCGCCGACCGCCGCCCGCAGCCCTGCGTCGAGGTCGTCCTCGCTGAGGCCGGCGACGGCGGCCAGGAGCGGGTGCTCGACGGTGGAGCCGCCCTCGGCGATGATCCGGGCGATCCGCTGTGCGTCCTCGGGCAGCGCCTCGACGCGTACGAGGAGGAGGTCGCGCAGGGAGTCCGAGAGCCCGGAGCTGTCACCGCAGCTCTCCACGGTGCAGGCGAGCTCCTCGACGAAGAATGCGTTGCCGTCGGAGCGGTCGAAGATGTCGTCGACCAGCGCGGCGTCGGGGACGGTCGCGAGGATCCCGGTGAGCTGCCGGCCGACCTCCGCGCGGCTGAAGCGGTCGAGCTCGATACGGCGGACCGTGCGGAGCCGGTCCAGCTCGGCGATGAGCGGGCGCAGGGGGTGGCGGCGGTGGACGTCGTCGGCGCGGTACGTACCGATCACGACGAGGCGGCCGCTGCGCAGTGTCCGGAAGAGGTAGGCGAGCAGATGGCGTGTGGAGGCGTCGGCCCAGTGCAGGTCCTCCAGGACGAGGACGACCGTGCGGGTCGCGGAGATGCGTTCCAGCAGCCGGGCGGCGAGTTCGAAGAGCCGGGCTGTGCCGTGCTCGTCGTTCGGCGACCGGTCGGCCTCGCCCAGCTCGGGCAGCAGCCGCGCGAGCTCGCCCTCCTGCCCGGCCAGCGCCTCGGTCAGCTCCTCCGGCAGCGCTCGGCGCAGGGCACGGAGCGCCGTGGCGAACGGGGCGTAGGGCAGACCGTCGGCCCCGATCTCCACGCATCCGCCGACGGCCACGACGGCCTCACGGCGGCAGGCCACCGTGATGAACTCCTCGATCAGCCTGGTCTTGCCGACACCCGCTTCGCCGCCGAGGAGCAGGGCCTGCGGCTCTCCGGCAGCGGCGCGGGCGAGCGTGTCGGTGAGCGCGGCGAGTTCACCGGCTCGGCCGACGAAGACGGGGCTGACGGTGTTGGTCTCCACGTCGCTGAGCATCGCATACACGTGCGACACCGCGGCGGCCGATTTACGCGGGACGTCCATCGCTACGCGGCACGGACGAACCAGCTCCGGTTCTTTCCCACCCGCCCTCCGGTGTCGTGCCGTTCTGCGCGGCGGGCGAGCGCCGCCTGGCGGACGGTGCGCTGCTTGTCGGCCCTGCGGATCAGCTCGGCGACGTTGAGCTGGTGCAGTTCGTACTCGTACATGGTCTTCTCCCTGGTGAGTAACGAGAGTGGGGGCACGGCTTCTTGCC
>NZ_JBHWZS010000199.1:0-15912 GCF_042728155.1 Streptomyces sp. NPDC060209 | reverse complement strand
GAACCGGGGGCTTCATCCTGGAGGCGGTTGCGGTCAGCAGCCCAGCAGACGGGAGCCGAGGTAGCTCTGGATCTGGTCCAGGGAGACGCGCTCCTGCTTCATCGTGTCGCGCTCACGCACGGTCACCGCGTTGTCGTCGAGGGTGTCGAAGTCGACGGTGACGCAGAACGGCGTACCGATCTCGTCCTGGCGGCGGTAGCGGCGGCCGATGGCGCCCGCGTCGTCGAACTCGATGTTCCAGTTCTGCCGCAGGTCGGCGGCGAGGCCCTTGGCCTTCGGCGACAGCTGCGGGTTGCGGGACAGCGGCAGGACGGCGACCTTGACCGGCGCGAGGCGCGGGTCGAGGCGCATCACGGCGCGCTTCTCCATGACGCCCTTGGCGTTGGGGGCCTCGTCCTCGTTGTAGGCGTCGAGGAGGAACGCCAGCATCGAGCGGCCGACACCGGCCGCGGGCTCGATGACGTACGGCGTGTAGCGCTCGCCCTTCTCCTGGTCGAAGTAGGAGAGGTCCGTACCGGACGCCTTGGAGTGCGCGTTGAGGTCGTAGTCGGTGCGGTTCGCGACGCCCTCGAGCTCGCCCCACTCGCTGCCGCCGAAGCGGAAGCGGTACTCGATGTCAGCGGTGCGCTTGGAGTAGTGGGAGAGCTTCTCCTGCGGGTGCTCGAACCACCGCATGTTCTCCTCACGCAGGCCGAGACCGGTGTACCAGTTCCAGCGCTGCTCCATCCAGTACTCCTGCCACTGCTCGTCCTCGCCCGGCTTGACGAAGAACTCCATCTCCATCTGCTCGAACTCGCGCGTGCGGAAGATGAAGTTGCCCGGAGTGATCTCGTTCCGGAAGGACTTGCCCATCTGCGCGATGCCGAACGGCGGCTTCTTGCGCGAGGTCTGCTGCACCTGGCCGAAGTTGGTGAAGATGCCCTGGGCCGTCTCGGGGCGCAGGTAGGCGACCGAGCCGGTGTCCTGGGTCGGTCCGAGGTGGGTGGAGAGGAGCCCCGAGAACGCCTTGGGCTCGGTGAAGGTGCCCTTGTTGCCGCAGTTGGGGCAGTTGAGGTCGGCCAGGCCGTTGACGGGCGGCTTGCCGTGCTTCTCCTCGTACGCCTCCTCCAGGTGGTCGGCGCGGTAGCGCTTGTGACAGGAGGTGCACTCGGTGAGCGGGTCGGAGAAGGTGGCGACGTGGCCGGAGGCGACCCAGACCTCGGGGGCCAGGATGACCGACGAGTCGAGACCGACCACGTCCTCGCGCGAGGTGACCATGTAGCGCCACCACTGGCGCTTGAGGTTCTCCTTCAGCTCGACGCCCAGGGGCCCGTAGTCCCAGGCGGCCTTCTGGCCACCGTAGATCTCACTGCAGGGGTAGACGAAGCCACGGCGCTTGCTCAGGCTGACGATGGTGTCGATCTTGTCGGCGGCCACGGTGCTCTCTTCATTACGACGGCGGAACTGGACAGGGGCGGCGCGGAGCGCCTCGCTGGGGGATGTACGCGAGACGGGCAGGCGAATGACCCAGATTACCGGCGGGCGCACCCCCCGGATCAAATCGGTGGGGCGCATGCCGGTCACCGGGTTCGGATCCGGGCATCTCATCAGCCTTGTTGACAATCGTTTCCACTTTTGTTGAAAATGACTGTCATGAACGTACGTCGCCTCATACCCACAGCCGCCGTCGCCGGAGCAGTCGCACTCGGCCTCACCGCGCTCTCCGCCTGCTCCTCCTCCGACGCGGCCGAGGGCGGGAGCGACGGCAAGCTGGACGTGGTGGCGTCCTTCTACCCGATGCAGTTCCTGGCCGAGGAGATCGGCGGGTCGCACGTCTCCGTCACCACGCTGACGAAGCCGGGCGCCGAGCCGCACGACCTGGAGCTCTCCCCCCGGCAGATCGGCGGCCTGAGCGACGCCGACTACATCCTGTTCCTCAAGGGCGTCCAGCCCACCGTCGACGACGCCGTCGCCCAGGCCGGCGTGAAGAACACCGTGGACGCGGCGAAGCTCACCACGCTCGAGAACCACGGCTCCGAGGTCGGCCACGACCACGCCCACGAGGAGGGCGAGGAGCACGAGCACGAGGGTGAGGAGGCCGGCCTCGACCCGCACATCTGGCTGGACCCGGTGAAGTACGCCGAGGTCGCCGAGGGCGTCGGGAAGTCCCTGGAGAAGGCCGACCCCGACCACGCGGCGGACTACCGCAAGAACACGGACACCCTGGTCTCCGAACTGAACGCGCTGGACAAGGCGTACGAGACCGGGCTGGAGAACACCGCGACCAAGACGTTCATCACCACGCACTCCGCCTTCGGGTACCTCGCCGAGCGCTACGGCCTCACCCAGGAGGGCATCGCCGGCATCGACCCCGAGGCCGAGCCCAGCCCCGCCCGGATCGACGAGATCCACTCCGTCGCCGAGAAGAACAACGCGACCACCGTGTTCTTCGAGACGCTCGCCAGCGACAGGACCGCCAAGACCCTGGCGAAGGACCTCGGACTGAAGACCGGCGTCCTGGACCCGCTGGAGGGAATCACCGGCAAGTCCGCCGGCGCTGACTACATCGAGGTCATGAAGTCCAACCTCGCCGCGCTGCAGAAGGCCCTCGGCGCGAAGTGACCCAGGCAGCAAACCGACCCGCAGCAGCACCGGAGGCGATCGTGCCCGAGCCCAGTACGCCAGAAGCCGTGATCAGCATGCGCGGAGCCACGGCGACGCTCGGCGCGCGCCCCGTGCTGCGCGGGGTCGACCTCACCGTCCACCGCGGCGAGGTCGTGGCGCTGCTCGGCGCCAACGGATCGGGCAAGTCCACCGCCGTGCGCTCCGTCATCGGCCAGGTGCCGCTCACCGGCGGGACCGTCGAGCTGTTCGGCACGCCGCTGCGCCGCTTCCGCCGGTGGGCCCGCGTCGGATACGTACCGCAGCGCACCACGGCGGCGGGAGGTGTCCCCGCCACGATCCGCGAGGTCGTCTCCTCCGGGCGCCTGTCCCGTACGAAGCTCGGGCTGCCGGGCCGCGCGGACCGGGCGGCCGTGGACCGGGCCATCGAGCTCGTCGGCCTCACGGACCGCGCCAAGGACTCCGTGAACGCCCTCTCCGGCGGCCAGCACCAGCGGGTCCTGATCGCCCGCGCGCTCGCCGCGGAGCCCGAGGTCCTGATCATGGACGAGCCGATGGCAGGCGTGGACCTGGCCAGCCAGGAGATCCTCGCCACGACGCTGCGCGAGCAGGTCGCCGGCGGAGCGACGGTGCTGCTCGTCCTGCACGAGCTCGGCGCCCTGGAGCCACTGATCGACCGGGCGATCGTCCTGCGCGACGGCTGCGTCATGCACGACGGACCGCCCCCCGAGGCCGTGGGCCAGCACGCGCTGCCCGGCCACGACCACGTACACCCCCACGCGGCCTCCGAGCCCGTCCGGACGGGACTGCTGACCTGATCATGCTGGAATTCCTGAACCCCCCCTTCATGCAGCGGGCCCTGATCGCGGCCGTCCTGGTCGGGATCACCGCCCCCGCCATCGGCATCTACCTCGTCCAGCGCCGCCAGGCCCTGATGGGCGACGGCATCGGGCACGTCGCGATGACCGGCGTCGGCCTCGGCTTCCTGCTCTCCACCAACCCGGTGTGGATGGCGACGCTCGTCGCCGTGGCCGGCTCGGTGGTGATGGAGCTGATCCGCTGGTACGGACGCACCCGCGGCGACATCGCCCTGGCCATGCTGTTCTACGGCGGTATGGCCGGCGGAGTGATGCTGATCAACCTCTCGGACACCGGCTCCAACGGCAACCTGACCTCGTTCCTCTTCGGCTCCCTTTCGACGGTCTCCGAGGAGGACGTCACCGCGATCATCGTGCTGGCCGCCTTCGTGGTGCTGGTCACCGTGGGGCTGCGGCGGCAGCTGTTCGCCGTCAGCCAGGACGAGGAGTTCGCCCGGGTCACCGGACTGCCGGTGCGGGCGCTCAACCTGCTGGTGGCCGTGACGGCGGCGATCACCGTCACCGTGGCGATGCGGGTCGTCGGCCTGCTGCTGGTCAGCGCGCTGATGGTGGTACCGGTCGCCGCCGCGCAGCAGATCGCGAAGTCCTTCAAGGTGACCTTCGTCCTGGCCGTCGTCATCGGTACGGCGGTCACCCTGGCCGGCACCGTGACCTCGTACTACCAGGACGTGCCGCCCGGCGCGACGATCGTGCTGCTCGCCATCGCCGCGTTCATCGTGCTGACGGCGCTCGCCACGCCGCTGGCCCGCAGGCGCGCACGGGGCGGCGAGAACGAGGCGGACCGGTGCACCCTTGAGGTACCGGCCGCCCGCCGGGCGAAGGACGACGTGCAGGTGTGACCGTGAGGCCTGGGCGG
Source organism: Streptomyces sp. NPDC060209 (assembly GCF_042728155.1). Lineage (NCBI taxonomy): Bacteria > Bacillati > Actinomycetota > Actinomycetes > Kitasatosporales > Streptomycetaceae > Streptomyces > Streptomyces sp. NPDC060209. The sequence goes on along the minus strand of NZ_JBHWZS010000199.1, from coordinate 11,577 downwards.
GCTGGCACAATGGCCCGACATACGTACGGGCGACACGAGGAGGCAGCTGTGGCGACGGCGCCGATCAGTGGCACGAACGCGGCTCCGGTACGCGGCCGGTCCACCCGGCAGCGGGCGGCGGTCGCGGCGGCGCTCGACGAGGTCGACGAGTTCCGCAGCGCCCAGGACCTGCACGACGTGCTCAAGCACCGGGGCGACTCGGTCGGTCTGACCACGGTCTACCGCACGCTCCAGTCCCTCGCCGACGCCGGCGAGGTGGACGTCCTGCGCACCACGGACGGCGAAGCCGTCTACCGGCGCTGTTCGACGGGTGACCACCATCACCATCTGGTCTGCCGCGTCTGCGGCAAGGCCGTCGAGGTGGAAGGGCCCGCCGTGGAGCAGTGGGCGGAGACCATCGCCTCGCAGCACGGCTATGTGAACGTGGCCCACACGGTGGAGATCTTCGGGACCTGCGCGGACTGCGCGGGCGCCGGCGACTGACCCCGAGCGGCGCAGGACCACCGGCCCGGAGGGGCCCCGGCACCGGGGCCCCTCCGCGCGATCTCAGCCCTCGGTGGTCTTCTCGTCCTTGGTGATCTCCTCCGCGCCGCCGAACCGACGGTCGCGCCGGGCGAACTCCAGGCAGGCGTTCCAGAGGTCACGGCGGTCGAAGTCCGGCCACAGGACGTCCTGGAAGACCATCTCGGCGTACGCGCTCTGCCAGATCAGGTAGTTGGACGTCCGCTGCTCCCCGCTGGGGCGCACGAAGAGGTCCACGTCCGGCATGTCCGGGTAGTAGATGTACTTCGCGAACGTCTTCTCGTTGACCTTCGACGGGTCGAGCTTCCCCGCCGCGACGTCCTGCGCGATGCGCTGCGCCGCGTCGGCGATCTCGGCCCGGCCGCCGTAGTTGACGCAGAAGTACAGCGTCATCTTGTCGTTGTCCTTGGTCTGCTCCTGGGCGACCTGGAGCTCCTGGACGACGGACTTCCACAGCTTCGGCATGCGGCCGACCCAGCGGATACGGATACCGAGCGCGTCCATCTCGTCGCGACGGCGGCGGATGACGTCCCGGTTGAAGTTCATGAGGAACTTCACCTCGTCCGGCGAGCGCTTCCAGTTCTCCGTGGAGAACGCGTACAGCGAGAGGTTCTTGACGCCCATCTCGATGCAGCCCTTGAGGACGTCCATGACGACGCCCTCACCGACCTTGTGGCCCTCGGTGCGCGGAAGACCCCGCTCCTTGGCCCAGCGGCCGTTACCGTCCATCACGACGGCGACGTGCTTGGGCACGAGCTCGCCGGGGATCTTCGGCGGCGTGGCGCCGGAGGGGTGCGGCTCGGGGGTCTTGTACTCACGCCGGCTACGGCCGCCGAGCATCCCGCGTACTGCCATGGGTTTCTCTCGTCTCCCTGTGTCACTTCTCTACGTACCGCAGCGAGCGCAGGCCGCGCTCCAGATGCCAGTGCAGATAGGCGGACACGAGCCCGCTCCCCTCCCTGACATGACGCGCCTCGGACGCGTCCGCCGTCTCCCAGTCACCGGTGAGCAACGCGCTCAGCAGTTCGACGGCCTCCGCCGAGGGTACGACGCTGCCGGGCACCCGGCAGTCGCCGCATATGACGCCGCCCGCCGCGACGGAGAAGAACCGGTTCGGTCCGGGCATCCCGCACTTGGCGCAGTCGACGAAGCTGGGGGCGTAGCCGTTGACGGCCAGGGAGCGCAGCAGGAACGCGTCCAGGATGAGATTCGGCGCGTGTTCGGCGCGCGCGAGGGTGCGCAGCCCGCCGACGAGCAGCAGGTACTGCTGGACCGCGGGCTCGCCCTCGTGGTCGGTGAACCGCTCGGCGGTCTCCAGCATCGCGGTGCCCGCGGTGTAGCGGGCGTAGTCGGAGACGATGCCGCCGCCGTACGGCGCGATCGTCTCGCTCTGGGTGCACAGGGGAAGACCCCGGCCCACGAGTTCGCTGCCGCGCGCGAAGAACTGCACGTCCACATGGGAGAAGGGTTCGAGCCGCGCCCCGAATTTGGACTTGGTACGGCGCACCCCACGCGCCACGGCACGCACCCGCCCGTGGCCGCGGGTCAGGATCGTGATGATCCGGTCGGCCTCGCCCAGCTTCTGCGTACGCAGCACGACGCCGTCGTCCCGGAACAAGCTCATGCGCCCATTGTCGCCCACCGGGGCCGGGGTCCGTCGGCGGTCCTCATTCCTGGTTCCCTGCGGGCACGACCAGCCCGGACTCGTACGCGATGATCACCAGTTGCGCGCGGTCCCGGGCTGCCGGCTTGCCCATGATCCTGCTCACATGGGTCTTCGCGGTGAGCGGGCTGAGGCGGTCGTCGGTGTCGTACGTCGTCAGGACGAGCACCTTCACGCCGGCGAGGTCCTCGTCGGCGGCGATGCGGCGGGTGGCCTCGATGCCGTCGAGCTCGGGCATCCGGATATCCATGACCACGAGGTCGGCGCGGGCCGAGCGGGCTGTCTCGACCGCCTCCAGGCCGGTGGCGGCCTGACCGACGACGGTCATGTCCGGGTCGGACTCGACGAGCATCGCGAAGGCCGCCCTGACGAGCGTCTGGATCATCGGCGAGCAGGACCCGGATCACCGGACGGCCTCCTCGGAGCCGACGATCACGGCCGCGCCCTCGGCGGGGGACCCGGGCAGTGGCAGCACGGCGGCGACCCGGAAGCCCCCGTCGGCCAGCGGGCCCGCGTCCAGGGTGCCACCGGAACTGCGGGCCCGTTCCCGCATGCCCACGATGCCGAAGCCGGGCCCTGGTCCGGCTTCCCGGACGCCGCCGCGTGCCGAGGGGGCGCCGTCGTCGGCGACGGTGCCCCGTAGCGCGGGGAATGCGGGGTCGGGTTCCGGTGGTGGCCTACCGCTCACTTCCGCTTCGGCCCGCATGACGGGGCCCTCCCCTCCTGGACGGTGTCGGTCCTGTCCAGGCTCCCGTCCGGGGCAGGCCGATTCGTCGCGCGGGGGAAGGACATGACGGCTACTGCCGGGGGTGACGGACGGCGGCGGTTACTCCCCGGGGAGTACGCCGGCGCCCTGAGGCCTACGAAGGCGTACGCGCCGCCTCGAGCAGCTTCGCCGTGTCGGCGGGGCAGAGCTGGAGCGCGCTGCCCACGGTGGTCAGCACCTCGCGCTCCGCCTGGCTGTACGGGCCGTCGGCGAGCGCGATCCTGGCGCCCCGCAGCAGGACCGCCTCGCGGCCGGGCACGGCCAGGTGCGGTGCGAGCGGCTTCAGGACCTCGTGCAGCTCGATGGCGAGAGCGGCGCCGCAGGCCTCGGCCGCGGGGTCGGTCCCGTCACCGGGCCCGGTGTCGGCGGCGAGCACCTCGACGATGGTGAAGAGCTGTTCCTGGGAGCAGTCGTCGAGTCCCGCGTCACGGACGATGGCCGCGGCGGTCTCCAGGACCGTACGGGAGGTGGTGCCGCCCGCGGCGAGCACGGCGAGCGTGACCGTGTGCACGGCCTCCCGCAGCATGGCGGAGAAGCGGGTGGTGGTGGGGCGGTCGAGGGCGTCGGGCTCGAAGTGCGTCCCGCAGGCTGCGCATTCGACGACGGGCCCGGCGCTGCCCCGGGCCAGCAGCGGCAGTCCGAGGACGGTGAGGCGGTGGCGGCCCGTGAGGCGCCGGTAGTTGCGGTCGCCCCCGCAGCACGGGCAGAAGAACTCACCGTCGCCGACGGTGTCCCAGACGGTACGGATGCCGTAGATGCGCAGTTTTATGGCGTGTTGTCCTTTGGCTGTCCGCACGTCGCACACCTCCGTAACTCCCCCGTAGCCCTTCGGGCACGGGAGGCACCCCCGAGGCAACATTGCCGCGTTGGACGTGATGTTAACCACATGCGTGATGTGGCGTCAGTATCCCGGACGTCACAACAGCTGGATATGGCCGAACCCCGCCCACCCTCGGCGGGTGAACGGGGCTCTCGGGCCGGGCATTTCAGCGGCGTATCAGACATTTGTCCGTAATGCCGCGTGATGATGTCAGCGGGTCGCGCGGTTGACCGCGGAGACGACCGCCTTGAGCGAGGCGCGCGTGGTGTTGGCGTCGATACCGATGCCCCACAGCACCTTGCCGTCGATCGCGCACTCGATGTAGGAGGCGGCCTGCGCGCTCGCGCCCTCGCTCATCGTGTGCTCGGTGTAGTCCAGCAGGCGGGCGTCGATGCCGATGGCCTGCAGCGCTTCGAAGAACGCGGAGATCGGGCCGTTGCCCGTGCCGGTCAGCACCGTGTCCGAGCCGTCGACGGTCGCCTCGACGGTGATCGTGTCCTGACCGTCGGAACCGGTGGTCGTCTGGCCGGAGCGGATCTGCACGCGCCCCCAGGCGTTCTCGGGGCTCGGCAGGTACTCGTCCCGGAAGGTCGACCAGATCTGGGTCGGCGTGACCTCGCCGCCCTCGGCGTCGGTCTTGGCCTGAATGATCCGGGAGAATTCGATCTGCATCCGGCGCGGCAGGTCCAGCTTGTGGTCGTTCTTCAGGACGTAGGCGATTCCGCCCTTGCCGGACTGCGAGTTGACCCGGATGACGGCCTCGTAGGAGCGGCCGACGTCCTTCGGGTCGATCGGCAGGTACGGCACCGCCCACTCGAGGTCGTCGACGGTCTTGCCCTGAGCGGCCGCGTCGGCCTCCATGGCGTCGAAGCCCTTCTTGATGGCGTCCTGGTGGGAGCCGGAGAAGGCGGTGTAGACCAGGTCGCCCGCGTAGGGGTGACGCGGGTGGACCTCCATCTGGTTGCAGTACTCGCTGGTGCGGCGGATCTCGTCGATCTGCGAGAAGTCGATCTGCGGGTCGACGCCCTGCGAGAACAGGTTCATACCCAGGGTGACCAGGTCGACGTTGCCGGTGCGCTCCCCCTGGCCGAACAGGCAGCCCTCGATGCGGTCGGCGCCCGCCATGATCGCCAGCTCGGCGGCGGCGACGGCGGTGCCGCGGTCGTTGTGCGGGTGGACCGACAGGCAGACGTGCTCGCGGCGGGTCAGGTTGCGGGACATCCACTCGAAGCGGTCCGCGTGCGTGGACGGCGTGGAACGCTCCACGGTGGCGGGCAGGTTGAGGATGATCTCGCGGCCCTCCTCCGGCTGCCAGACGTCACAGACCGCCTCGCAGACCTCCAGGGCGAAGTCCAGCTCGGTGTCGGTGAAGATCTCCGGGCTGTACTGGTAGCCGAAGATCGTCTCGTCGCCCAGGATCTTGTCGGCGTACTCCATGACCAGGCGGGTGCCGTCCACCGCGATCTGCTTGACCTCCTCCTTCGAGCCGCGGAAGACCACGCGGCGGAAGGTGGGGGCGGTGGCGTTGTACAGGTGGACGGTCGCGCGCCGCGCACCGACCAGGGATTCGACGGTGCGCTCGATCAGTTCCTCGCGGGCCTGCGTCAGGACGGAGATCGTCACGTCCTCGGGGATCGCGCCCTCTTCGATGATCGAGCGTACGAACGCGAAGTCGGTCTCGCCGGAGGACGGGAAACCGACCTCGATCTCCTTGTAGCCCATACGTACGAGCAGGTCGAACATCTCGCGCTTGCGGGCCGGCGACATCGGGTCGATCAGAGCCTGGTTGCCGTCGCGCAGGTCGGTGGACAGCCAGCGGGGCGCCCGCGTGATGCGGCTGTCCGGCCAGGTGCGGTCGGAGATGTCCACGGCCTCGTAGCCGCGGTACTTGTGGACCGGCATCCCGGACGGCTTCTGCAGCTGCTTCGCGTTGGTCACCGGGGTGGGGCCACCGACGGGGGTGGTGACGGCATCGGTGTGCGCGGGGGGATTCACTGCGTTCATGGCGTACGGCTCCTCTGAGGTCCAGCAGGGGCGGCCGACTGTGTCGCTGCAACAGCGAACTCCGCGGGGAGGGAGCCGGCCTACGACTACAGGCCCTCGCCGCGGCAGCTAAGAAGGAGCAGCCCGAAACGCATGATGCGGCAACACTAACCGAGGGGCGCCTGATACGTCGGTCCGTATCAGTATGCGGGATCGGACCCTCGTGAAGGCAGAACGGTGATACATCACTCTATTTCGTCAATCGCGATCGCAACCAGTGACAGCGCGGTGACGGAGTGCCACAGTCATTTGCATGCAGCCTCGACCGAACAACGGGTTCCAGCCCGTCTTCTGCACCATCGTGCCGCCCCACGTCCTCGACAAGCTGTCCCAGGCCGACGACCCGCTCCTGGCCGAACCCGCACGGCGCACCCTGGAGGCCGACGGGGCCAGGCGCCACCACCGGCGGGTGACCGCGCTCGCCTGGACCCCCCAGGCCGCCCGCACCTCCGCCCCGGTCCCCACCAAGCCCCACCGCACCCTGTACGACTGCCGGCACGGCACGGACCTGCCGGGCGTGAAGGTCCGTGACGAGGGCGACGACCCCACCCGGGACGCCAGCGTCAACCGCGCGTACGCGGGGCTCGGAGCCACCTTCGACCTGCTGCTCACGGAGTACGGCCGCAGCTCGATCGACGGCAAGGGGCTGCCGCTCATCGGCTCCGTGCACTACGACGAGAAGTACAACAACGCGTTCTTCGACGGCGAGCAGATGGTCTTCGGGGACGGCGACGGGGAGATCTTCCTCGACTTCACCGTCGCCATCGACGTGATCGCCCACGAACTGGCGCACGGACTCACCCAGTACACGGCCAACCTGGCGTACGAGGGTCAGTCGGGCGCGCTCAACGAGTCCGTGTCGGACGTCTTCGGCTCCCTGGTCAAGCAGTACTCACTGGGCCAGAGCGCCGACCAGGGCGACTGGCTGATCGGCGCGGGGCTGCTCGCCCCCCGGGTCAGCGGCGTCGCGCTGCGCTCGATGAAGGCTCCGGGCACCGCGTACGACGACGACGTGCTCGGCAAGGACCCGCAGCCCGGGTCGATGGACGACTACGTCGAGACGGACGAGGACAACGGCGGGGTCCACATCAACTCCGGCATCCCGAACCGCGCCTTCTACCTGCTGGCCACGGCGCTCGGCGGAAACGCCTGGGAGCGGGCGGGACGGATCTGGTTCGACGTGCTGACCGGCGGCGAGCTGACCCAGGACGCGTCCTTCACGGACTTCGCCAAGCTCACCGTCGCGGCGGCGCAGCACAGGTTCGGCGAGGGCGACGAGGCGGAGGCGGTCCTGAAGGCCTGGTCGGAGGTGGGCGTGCCGACCCGGTGACCGGGTAGATACGAGCAGGGCCGTCCGGACGGGGTCAGGCAGGAGCCAGACGCATGCGCATTCAGGTGAGCCGGACCGGCGGGTTCGCCGGCATCGCACGCCATGGCGAGGTCGACACCTCGGGACGGCCCGACGCCTCGGAATGGGAGGCGCTGGCCGAGGCGGTGCTCGCAGCCGGGCGGGGCGGCCCGCCCGCGGGAGTACCGGACGGCTTCCGCTACCGGATCACGGTGGGCGACCGGACGGTCGACTGCGCGGACCCGCGGCTGACCCAGGAGCAGCGGACGCTGATCTCCCGGGTCCTGAAAGAGGGCGCGTAGCCCCCGGGCCACTTACCGCACGCCTGGCGGCAGGCCCGGGAGGCCGGCCTCAGAATCCCAGCTTGCGCAGCTGCTTCGGGTCGCGCTGCCAGTCCTTGGCGACCTTCACATGCAGGTCCAGGAAGACCGGCGTGCCCAGCAGCGCCTCGATGTGCTTGCGCGACTTCGTGCCGACGTCCTTGAGCCGCTTGCCCTTCGGGCCGATGATGATGCCCTTCTGGCTGGGCCGCTCGATGTAGACGTTCGCGTGGATGTCCAGCAGCGGCTTGTCCGCCGGACGGTCCTCACGCGGCAGCATCTCCTCGACGACGACCGCGATGGAGTGCGGCAGTTCGTCCCGTACGCCTTCCAGCGCGGCCTCGCGGATGAGCTCCGCGACCATGACCATCTCGGGCTCGTCGGTGAGGTCGCCCTCCGGGTAGAGCGGCGGGCTCTCGGGCAGCAGCGGGGCGATGAGGTCTGCGAGCAGGCTCACCTGCTGGTCCTTGACCGCCGACACCGGCACGATCTCGGCCCATTCGAAGCCGAGCTCGTCCGCCAGCGCGGAGACGGCGAGCAGCTGCTCGGCGAGCGCCTTGGGTTCGACCAGGTCGGTCTTGGTGATGATCGCGATCTTCGGGGTCTTCTTGATCCCGGCGAGTTCCTTGACGATGAACTTGTCGCCGGGGCCGAGCTTCTGGTCGGCGGGCAGGCAGAAACCGATGACGTCGACCTCGGCCCAGGTGGTCCGTACGACGTCGTTCAGCCGTTCCCCGAGCAGCGTGCGCGGCTTGTGGAGGCCGGGCGTGTCGACCAGGATCAGCTGGGCGTCGTCGCGGTGCACGATGCCCCGCACCGTGTGCCGTGTGGTCTGGGGGCGGTTGGAGGTGATCGCCACCTTCTGACCGACCAGAGCGTTCGTGAGGGTGGACTTGCCCGCGTTGGGGCGCCCCACGAAGCAGGCGAAGCCGGCCCGGTGGGGGGCGGTGTTCTCAGCCTGCTGCGCAGCAGCTTCTGTGTTCGGTCGAGCGCTCATGGCGCCCATTCTCCCCGATCCGGGCGGCGGCGATGCACAGCAGGGCGCCACCGTCCGGAATCAGCCGGCGGTCAGCGTCGACCGGAGCGTCCCGTCGGGGCCCGCGAGCAGCACGGGAGTGTCCGGCCCGCCCAGGTCACGGACGGCGGCCCGGTCGGCGTCGGAGGCGGTCGCGGCCTCGGAGACGACGGCCGCGGCCTCCAGGGACGTGGCACCGCTGGCCACCGCCATCGCGACGGCGGTCTGCAGCGCGCTGAGCTTCAGCGACTCCAGGGCCACGGTGCCGGCGGCGTACGTACGTCCTGTCTCGTCCCGTACCGCCGCGCCCTCAGGCACTCCGTTGCGGGCACGGACGCTGCGTGCCAGCGTGACGATCTTGCGGTCCTCGGCGCCGAGGTCAGTGCTGTCGGTCATGAGCTGAGCATACGAAGGTGGTGCGCGTCCGCCGGACGACGGGGGTCCCTCACCCCGGGACGGGGTACATCGAGCCGCGCCGGCCCTCGGGCGAGTCCAGCCACTGGAGCTTCGCCTCCGTACCGGTGTCCGGGAGCGGTGTGTGGAGCACGATCACCAGGTCTGGCCGCGCGGGCACGCGCAGCTGGGTGGACTCCACGGACAGCGTGCCGACGAGCGGATGCTGGAGCTCCTTGCGGACCTGGCCGCCCGGGACGACGTCGCGCCGGTCCCAGAGGGCGGCGAACTCGGGACTGCGTTCCCTGGCCTCGGTGACGACGGCCCGGAAGCCCTCGTCCTCGGGGGATTCGGAGCATGCCGCCCGGTACTGGGCGACGACCTGGGAGGCGATGGTCTCCCAGTGCTTCGACCTGGCCCGGTACACCGGGTCGGTGAAGAAGGCGATCATGCAGTTCTGCACGATCCCGGGGCGCATGCCGAGCACCGCCGACGCAGCGTCGTTGTAAAGCACGGTGTTCCAGTAGCGGTCCATGATGTGTGCCGGGAAGGGCATCCAGGCGTCGATGAGCCTGTTCAGGCCCTCGCACATGTCGCGGTGGGCCGGATCGACCTCGAGGACCGGCGGATTGAGCCCGGCCAGCACGTAGAGATGGCGGCGCTCCGCGCTGCTGAGGCGCAGCACGCGGGCGACGGAGTCCAGCACCTGCGGCGACACGGTGATGTCGCGGCCCTGCTCCAGCCACTGGTACCAGGAGACGCCGACACCCGCGAGGACCGCGACCTCCTCCCGGCGCAGCCCCGGGGTGCGCCGGCGCGCCCCGCCGTCCGGAAGGCCGGCCTCGGCCGGGGTGACCCTCGCCCTGCGGCTCATCAGGAACTCACGCAGTTCGCCGAGGCGGTGGGATTTTTCGTCGGAGCCGGCGCGGGCCGTGGTGCTCCGGGCCGCGCTGGTGTTCTGGGCCGCGCTTGTGTTCCGGGCCGCGCTGGTGTTCCGGGCCGCGCTGGTGTTCTGGGCCGGTGAAGCCACGTACTCCCCCTGGTGTCCGTGTGCGTGCCTGCCTGGTGGTGCGGCCAACAGGATAAGTGCCCGCTCCCCACGATTATTCCGGCGGATCCAGGCTGTGGGACATGGCGATCGAATCCCCGGCTCCCGTGTCCGTCGGCCCTGCCGAACCCGTTGTCCCCGCACCGCCCCGGCTCTCCGGCCGGGCCCGGCTGGTGCTCTTCGTGCTGTGCGCCGCCCAGTTCATGGTGGCGCTCGACTTCTCCGTACTGAACGTGGCCCTGCCGGTCCTCGGCGAGGACCTCGGGCTGAGCCGGTCCGGGCTTCAGTGGGCCGTGACCGCCTTCGCCCTGCCGTCCGGCGGCTTCCTGCTGCTCTTCGGCCGGATCGCCGATCTCTACGGCAGGCGGAGGCTGTTCCTCACCGGCCTCGCCGTCTTCGGGGCGTCCTCGCTGCTGGCGACGCTGGCCTGGGACCCGGCGTCCTTCCTTGCCGGGCGGGCACTGCAAGGGCTCGGAGCCGCGGTGATCGTGCCGACCGGGATGTCCCTGTTGACCACCACCTTCCCGGAGGGCCCGCTGCGGGACCGGGCGCTGGGCATCAGCGGGACGCTGCTGTCGCTGGGCTTCACCGTCGGGATGGTGGCGGGCGGCGTGCTCACCGACACGCTGGGATGGCGCTCCACGATGGGGCTGCTGACCGGTGCCGCGGTGATCGTGTTCGTCCTCGCTCCGAAGGTGCTCGCCGAGTCGCGTACGCCGGACCGGCCGAAGCTCGATGTGCCCGGTGCCGTAGCCGTCACCGGTGGTCTGCTCGCGCTGATCTACTCGCTCTCGACGGCGGCCGAGCGCGGCTTCGGTGGCGCGGACGTACAGGTCACCCTGGTGCTGGGAGTGGCCCTGCTGACCGCGTTCGTGATCGTCGAGTCCCGCTCGGCGGCGCCGCTCGTCTCACTGCCGATGCTCCGGCGCCGGACGGTGGCCTTCGGGAACCTGGGCGGTCTGGCCACCTTCTCGATGATGAGCACCATCGTCTTCGTCCTGACTCTCTACCTCCAGGACCTGCTGGAGCTGTCGGCCCTCGGGACGGGGCTCGTCTTCGGTGTCCAGGGCCTGGCCTCGGTCGCTGCCGGGGTGTACGCCCCGAGGGTCGTCGGCCGGATCGGCGCGCGGCTGACGCTGGTGCTCTCGCTGCTCGGCCAGGGCGTGTTCATCGCGGCGCTGCTCGGCCTGGGCGAGGATTCGGGCGTCTGGCTGGCCACGGTGGCGGTTTCGCTGGCGAGCGCCTGCCACCTGGGCGCCATCATCGCCTACGGCCTGACGGTGACCTCCGGCGTGCCGAACGAGGAGCAGGGCCTGGCGACCGGCCTGGTCACCACGACGCAGCAGGTGGGCATCACGATCGGCATCCCGCTGCTGGGAGTGCTGTCGACCACGCAGGGCTCGCTGTTCGACGGCGTACGGCTGGTGGTGGCCGCCGCCGCGGTGATCCTGGTCGCGACGGGCCTCGTGGTGGGGGCCGGCCTGCGGCGGGCCGCCTGACCGCCCGCCGTGACGGTCGGTCGGCCGGTCGGCCGGTCGGCCGGGGACCTACGGCCGGTCCAGGCGCAGCCGTTCCGCCTTGGGGAGCCCGGCCACCACCAGGTCGTAACTGTCCTCCACGAGCTCCCGGACCATCCGGT
>NZ_JBHWZS010000198.1:0-16057 GCF_042728155.1 Streptomyces sp. NPDC060209 | reverse complement strand
GTACGGCACCAAGGCCCCTCCAGCGCGTTCCGAGAGAGGTTAGATGCCCGCAGACGATTCCTTCCGCCGTCTGGACGACGACGATTTCCCCGCCTACACGATGGGCCGGGCCGCCGCGATGATCGGCACCACCCCCGCATTCCTGCGCGCCCTCGGCGAGGAGCGCCTGATCACTCCGCTGCGCTCGGACGGCGGGCACCGCCGGTACTCCCGCTATCAGCTGAAGATCGCCGCCCGTGCCCGTGAACTCGTCGACCAGGGCGTCGCCGTCGGCGCAGCCTGTCGCATCGTCATCCTCGAGGACCAACTCGAAGAGGCCCGGCGCATCAACGAGGAACTGCGCAACTCGCCGTCCGGGTCCTGTTCCAGGGCAGGCGCCTGACCGGTGCGTGCGTCGCGGGGCCGTCCCTGACCCCCCTGCGACGTGATAATCATCCGGGCATGGCTGAGTTCAAGGACTTCAACTTCAAGCTGATGGTCGTAGAGGCACTCATGTACGGGCACGGGACGCTGACGCCCGTGTTCAGCATCGATGAGCGGTCCCGTGCCGCCGGAGTCGACGACCTGTACTCCCATGTGTATGACAACGGCTGGGAGCACACCGTGCTCGACGAGTCCCGCGCGTTCTTCGAAGCGCTGGAGATCAGCGACGAGTTGCTGGCGACTGTGGACGAGCTGGTCCTCGACGGCGGAAATCAGGTGTTCTACGAGTGCTCCCCCGTCTGGGACGGAGAGGACGACCTCTTCGACGTCCGGTCGCTGGACGATCTGCCGCTGCTGCCGAACCTCAAGAGGGTCCTGGGCGTCGACATGGTCGCGGTTCCCGACAAGGAGGAGCGCTTCGCGGCCCGGGGTGTCGCGGTGGTCTGCTGAACGCCGCCCCGGGCACGGGTGTGCCCGGCCGGTGAACGACCACCGGCCGGGCACGTGGGGACGCGTCGTCAGTCCTTGATCTCGATCTTCTCGCCGTTGGCCGCGGGGGAGGGGGCGGCCGGCGTGGTGGCGCCCGCCTTGCCCTGCAGGTTCCGGAGCAGGGCGCCGAGGTCGACGCCCGTGGTGGAGTTGAGGAGCTCCAGGCCCTGGGCCACGTTGTCGGTCACCGTGCGGGAGAGCTGGCTGGCGCCGTCCGTCGAGATGACCGTCAACTTGTCGATGGCGCTCAGCGGCTCGGACGCCTTGGCGACGACCTGCGGAAGGACCTCGACCAGCATCTGGAGGACGGCCGCGTCGCCGTACTGGGCGAACGCGTCGGCCTTCTTCCGCATGGCCTCTGCCTCGGCGGCGCCCTTCGCGGCGATGGCGGCGGCCTCGGACTCGCCCTCGATGCGTACGGCGTCGGCGAGGGCCGAGCGGTGGAGCTTCTCGCCCTGACCGGTGAGGCGGGAACGCTCCGCGTCGGCTTCCGCCTCCTTGACCTGGGCGATGCGACGGGCCTCGGCCTCCTGCTCCGCCCGGTAGCGGGCGGCGTCGGCGGGCTTGCGGACCTTGGTGTCGAGTTCGCGGTCGGTCAGGGCCGCCTGTCGCTCGGCGACCTTCTCCTGCTCGGCGAGGACTTCCTGCTGGCGGGCCGCCTCGGCGAGCGGACCCGCGGCGTTGGCCTTGGCCGCGGCGGCTTCGGTCTCGGCCTTGATCTCGGCCTGCTTGAGGTAGAACGTCCGCTCGGCGATGGCGATCTCCTCGGCCGCCTTCAGCCGGGCCTGCTCGGATGCGCGCCGGGCGATGGCCTCGGCGATGTCGGCCTCCTGCTTGGCGCGGGCGGCCTCGGGGCGGCCGAGGTCCTCGAGGTAGGAGCCCTCGGTGGTGATGTCCTGGATCTGGAAGGCGTCCAGGATGAGGCCCTGGCCGGAGAGGCTGGCTTCGGCCTCCTCGGCGACCTGGCCGGCGAACGCGGCCCGGTCGCGGATGATGTCCTCGACGGACATGCGGCCGACGATGGCGCGGAGCGCTCCGGAGAGCACCTCCTGGGTGAAGCCGACGATGCCGTTCTGCTGCTGGAGGAAGCGCTGGGCCGCGGCACGGATCGCGTCCTCGCTGCCGCCGACCTTGACGATCGCGACGCCTTCGAGGTTGGACTTGACGCCGCGCAGAGTGACGGCGCCGCGTACTGCGACGGGGATGTGCCGGCTGGAGAGGTCCAGGGTGAACTTCTGCTGGACGAACGGCACGACGAAGACGCCGCCGCCGACGACGACCTTCTGCCCGCTGTTGTCGATGCTGGTGCGGCCGGTCACCGGGTCGGTGGACCTCTTGCCGCGGCGGCCCGTGATGATGAAGGCCTGGCTGGGGCCCGCGACCTTGTACCGGGTGATCACGGCGAGGGCCAGGAGCACGAGAAGTACGACGATTCCGACGATGGCGATCACTACTGGACTCATGAGAGGTGTCCCCCCTGCCCTCCCGACGGGACGGCAGTGTCTTCGGCTGTACGGCTTTCGGACAGACGTATGGCTCTGCGGTGGTCAGCGCTCGACGGGGCGGACCGTGACCGAGGTGGTCGAGAGGGTGGCCTCCACCCAGATCTCGGCGCCGCGTTCGACCGGGACGGCGCTCTTCGCGGCGAACTTCACGGTCTGGCCCGCGAGTCGCAGCAGGACCTCGCCGTAACCGTCGGCCGGGATCGGTGTGACGACGGATCCCGAGGTGCCGACGAGGTCCTCACCGCGTGGTGTGGCCGTGGTCTGATCCCTCATCAGGGCCTGGCTGAACTTCCAGGTCAGCCAGGCGGCGACGATGCCCGCCGCGGCGCCCGCCGCGACGGCCGCGGGGGTGCCGACGTCCGTGGTGCCGAGGACGATCGCACCGCCGAAGCCGAGCATGGAGAGGAAGCCGGCGATGACGGGCAGGGAGAGCAGGCCGTCGAAGAAACCGTTCAGCAGCCCGCCCAGTGCGTCACCGAGGAGCCCTTCGAGAATTCCGTCGAAGATCAGGGAGAGGACGAGAAGAACGATTCCCGCAATGCCGAGACCGAGAAAAATGGTCACGCGATCACTCCCCCGTTGTTCGAAATCCCCCGAAATGTTTCCGTCGAACTGGCTGAATGGTCCCATACGGTGCCCGCCAGGGGTACTGCCGGAGTCCGGCAGTTTTTACGGCGTTCCGATGCCGGAAAGCTGCTCGGCGAGCGTGTCGAGCGACTGGAACGTGGCCCCGAGCAGGGCGACGTGCTTCCACCGCAGCACGCCGTCCGGCCCGATCAGGAAGACGGAGCGGCGCACGCCGATGCCGGGTGCCGTGATCCCGTAGGCCCGGGCGGTCTCGCGCCCCGTATCGGCCAGCAGCGGCATGCGCAGGTCGTGTCCGCGGGCGAAGGACTCATGACTGTCCACACCCTGTGGACTGATTCCCCAGACCTCGGCGTCGAGCCCCTCGAAGGTCTCGAGGCCGGAGGAGTAGGAGCAGAGCTGCTTGGTGCACACGGCGGTGTTGTCGCCGGGGTAGAAGGCGAGGACGACGGCCCGGCCGCGCGAGGCGGAGAGCGTGTATTCGCGCCGCTGGAAGGTGTCGTCGGAGAGTACGCCTCCGGGAAGGGTGAAGTCCGGGGCGGGCTGGCCGAGTTGGGGTCCTGACGCCATGTCGGAGGCTCCTTGGGTCGCGTACGGGAAGGGTCCGTGCCTCGTACAGTGAACGGCACTTTCCACGCATCGACACGTTCGACCCATCCGTACGCCGTCCGGCACCGAATATGGGGGAGTGCGCGGGCGTCGGCCCGGCACCCCGATCTGGAGGTACGTGTGGCCGAAAGACCGCCGTCGGCAGCGGTGCTCATCCTCCACGGCGGCTACGAGACGGGCCTGGCGGCGCCGGCACCCGGCGCCCTGAACCTGCCCGGTCTGCGCATGCTGCCGGTCTCGCGCGTGGTGGCCCGCGCGGTGCGCGGGGACTCCGGTGTGCGCGTGCAGCGGGTCCGCTACACGCACCGCGGCTGGAACGGCTCCCGCGAGGACCCCTTGCACGACGTCTTACGGGTGCTGGACGCCCTGCGGCACGAGGCGGGGGACATCCCCGTGGTCCTCCTGGGCCACTCCATGGGAGCCCGCGCCGCCCTCCATGCCGCGGGGCACCCGCTGGTCCGCTCGGTGGTCGGCCTCGCCCCGTGGTGTCCGCCCGGTGATCCGGTGACCCAACTGTCGGGGCGCGACGTCGTCCTGCTGCACAGCACCCGGGACCGGGTGACGAGCCCCCTGGCGTCCCAGTCGCTCACGGCCAGGGCACGCCGTGCGGGCGCCCGCACCTGTCTGGTGACCATCCCGGGCAGCGACCACGCGATGATCCGACGGGCCCCGGCCTGGCACCACCTGGCGGGACTGCTGGTGACAGGGTTGCTGGGGCTGACCCCCGTGCCCAGGAGGGTCGAAGCGGCGTTCGAGCTGCCGCCGGGTGCGGCGGCCTCCGAGGGCACGCTGTCGCTGGACGGACTCGACGCCGGTGGGCCGCGTCCGCGGAGATGCGGGGCGGTGCGGGGCGGCAGAGGATGAGGGTCCGGGTGCTCGCGGGCCCGTGGGAGCCGACCGTTCCGCACACGCAGCGTACGTATCCCTCTGGAGGCTCCGTTGCAGGCCGAAGAGCACGCCGACCCGTCGCCCGTCGACGTGGCGGCGCTGGCCGCGCTCGTCGGCAGCAGCCCGGCCGGGGTCGCGGTGTTCGACGAGGATCTGCGCTATGTGTACGTGAACCCGGCGCTCGAACGGCTCAACGGTGTGCCGGCCGCCGCGCACCTCGGCCGGACCATCGGCGAGGTGCTGCCCGAGATCGACGTCCAGCTCGACGTCCTGCGCCGGGTGCTGGCCGACGGGCGGCCCCGCGAGATCACCACGAGCGGGCAGACGTGGGTGGACTCCGCCGTGAAGCGGCGGTACTGGCGTAGCGCCTGCCACCGGCTGCAGGAGCACGGGCGGGTACGGGGACTGGTAGTGATCGCCCAGGAGATCACGGCCACCCAGAACGAGCGGGAGGAACTGGTGCGGGCCAGGAGCTATCTGACACTCCTGGACAACGCGGCCGTCAGCATCGGTACGACGCTCGACGTGGAGACCACCTGCCAGGAACTGGCGGAGTTCGTGGTGCCCGTGATGGCCGATGTCGCCGTCGTCGAGATGATCCCCGAGGACAACGGCCACGCGCGGCGTGAGCCACCCACCGGAGTGCTGCGGCTGCGGCGGGCCGGGATGGCCGCCATCCCGGAACTCGTCGACACACTCGCCCAGTTCGGCGGCCCCGGAACGGACATCGACTACCAGGACGACGCGGCCGTGCCCCGCTGCCTGGCCGCCGACCGGCCGGTGATCGAGAATCTGTACGGCGACGAGCAGCTCAGCCGGTCCGCGCCCACACCCGACCGGGTCGCCGCCTACCGGGCCGTCGGTCTGCACTCGGCGGTCGTCGTACCGCTCACCGCGCGGGGACGCCCGCTGGGGGCGCTCAGCCTGCTGCGGGCCGGGAACTCGCCGCCCTTCACCGAGGGGCTGGACGTCGTCGTCGCCCGGACGCTCGCGGGCCGCGCCGCGGTCGATGTGGACCACGCCTACCGCTACACCCACGAGCACCACATCGCCCGGGAGCTCCAGCGCTCCCTGCTCTCCGAGCCGCGCGGTCCGAACCATGGCATCGAGATCGCGTCCCTCTACCTGCCGGCGGGTGCGGGGGCGCTGGTGGGCGGCGACTGGTTCGACGCCATCCCGCTGCAGGGAGGACGCCATCTCAAGGTGATGGGCGATGTGATGGGCCACGGGGTGGAGGCCGCCGTAGCCATGAGCAACTACCGCTCGATGCTGCGCATCATGGCCGAGGACGACCAGCCGCCGCACCGCATTCTCGAGCGGCTCGACAAGGCGGTGGAGCAGTCCGGCCTCGACCGTGCGGCAACCTGTCTGGTCGCGGTCGTCGACCGGCGTGAGGGTGTCTGCGAGGTGGCCAGCGCGGGCCATCCGCCGCCGGTGTTCATCGACCCGGGGGCGCCCGGGGCACGGGTGGCACCGGTACAGGTGGGGCCCCCGCTGGGCACGGGTTTCGGCGGGTACCGGACGACGGTGGTGCCGTGCGGCCCCGGGACGGTGCTGTTCATGTACACCGACGGACTGGTGGAGCGCCGGGGCGAGGACATCGACGTCTCGATCGAGCGGCTCACGCGGCTCACCCTGCCGGCGAGCGGACGGCTCGAAGACCTGCTGGACGAGGTCGTGGACAGGTTCGCGGACACGGCCGAGGACGACATCGCGGTACTCGTCTCGCGGAGCCGGGGGTACTGAACGCCCGGCCCGCGCAGGACGGTTGCCGGTGGCCCGACGCCACCGTGCGGGGGTGTTGTCAGTGGCCGGTGCGAGGATTCACGGTATGGGACCTCTGCTCCTCATCGACATCGAGACCGCCGTCCGCAGCAGCTGGGACGCGGACACGACCACGCCCGTGCACCGGCCGCACTGGGACCCGGGGAATCCGGCCCGGGACCAGTGCGGTGTCACCGCCCTGGTGGTCAACGACCTGCTGGGCGGCGAGCTGATCCGGGGCGAGGTGCGGGTCGACGGCGAGCGCGTCGACTACCACTGGTGGAACCGACTGGGCGCGGGCCTGGAGATCGACCTCACACGGGAGCAGTTCGGCCCGCACGAGATCGTGTCCGGGGGCGTGGCCGTCGAGCGGCCGGCGGAGATCGTGCGGCTCCGCGAGGAGTACGAGCTCCTGCGCGCACGGGTGCTGGAGAGGCTGCGGGGGCGGGTACGGCCCGGGGCGGTCTGAGCGCGCGGTGACCTGCGGGGCGGGCTCACCGGGAGTGCTGCCGGGAGCGCCCGCGCAGCCGGCGCAGGACGAGCAGGGCGGACGTGATCAGGGGCAGCAGCCCCGCCATGGTGTTCGCGGTGGTCAGCTTGTCCTGGGTGCCTCTGGCCCTGCGCAGCTGCTTGACGGTGCGGACGACGGCGATCGCGCTGCTGCCCAGGCTCAGGAGCAGGCCGACCTTGGAGCTCGCGGGTTTCCTGGGCATCCGAGTGCCTCCCGGTGACATCGCTGCGCGGCCCCTCCGTCCACGTAACCGGCTCCCGGGCGGATCCGCAATCGGGGCCGTCCGGGTGTCCCGGCGAGGGGGAACGACGCGGGCTGCCCGGGCGCGCGGGTCAGGCGAAGAGGAAGCCGGCCGCCGTCGCCGCCCCCGCGGCCGCTCCCGCGACCGTCTGGGCCACCGAGTGGTAGCGCAGTGCCACCCGTGACCAGCACACGGCGAGGGCCGGCACACCGGCGCACAGCCACCACAGGGAGTGCGTGACGCTGAGGAGAGCGACCACGGCCGCCGCGACCGCCGAGTCGACGGAGATCTTCCAGAGCGTGTTGACCGCCAGGAGCACGGTCGTCATGACCCACAGGGAGATCATCGCGATCAGGATGCCGAGGGGCGCGTGGCCCAGAACCATGATCAATGCGCCGGTGCCGAGCGAGCCGAGGATCACCAGGAAGATGGGTGCCCGCTGGGTCCGGTCCACGACGTGACGGTCACCCCAGGTGCCGCGCCCGCGCTCCCACTCGATGTAGCCGGCGGGGACGAGGCCGGCGCAGAGGGCGCCGAGGAAGCCCCAGGGGAGCCCGGTCCAGTCACCGGCGGAGGCCAGTCCGACGGCGAGCATGCCGACGAGCAGTACATTGCGGGGCTGCAGGACGTCCGTGACCGTGCGGGCCACCGTCGTGGTCCTGTCGTTGCCGCTCATGCCGTGTCGTGCTCCAGTCCGGGCCTGCCGCGCGGGCCGGGGACGTCGGGGCCGCGCATGAATGTAGCCCTTCACGACGGGGGATGCGTGAAGGGCTACCCGTGCAGTATGACCGTTCGCCGGTCTGCCGACAACTGACCGGTCGGTCAGCCCTGTTGGGGTGGCCATGTGGCTACGGAGCGCTCCCGCCGGGTGCCACGCGATGCGTGGCCGGGCCCGGGCGACGCCGGGGACGGAGGAAACCTGTTCCGGCGGCAATAGACATGACCTACCCGTACGCTTAGGATTTCTTGTGCAGTCAGGCCATATGGTCCGGTGCGCAGCAGAAGAGGTGCAGATGCCCCAGGAGTCCCCGTCGCATGCCACGGACCGTCTCGACGACGACGACTACCCCGCGTACACGATGGGGCGGGCCGCCGAGATGATCGGTGCGACGCCAGGCTTCCTCAGGGCCATCGGTGAGGCCCGCCTGATCACCCCGCTGCGCTCCGAGGGGGGCCACCGCCGCTACTCGCGCTATCAGCTGCGCATCGCCGCCCGGGCCCGTGAGCTGGTGGACGCCGGCACGCCGATCGATGCCGCCTGCCGCATCGTCATCCTGGAGGACCAGCTCGAGGAGGCCCTGCGTCTCAACGAGGAACTGCGACGGCCCGCGCCCGGCCGGAGCGGCGTCGATTCCTGACCGGCGCACGGGCGTATATCTGTTTCGGCGGGCACAGAAATACGCGTAATGAGCGGTGAGGGTTTATGCCGTGCACGGCGGAGTGACGGCATAGTGATATGGCGTACAGCTCGCTTGTGCCCGAATCGTGCTACTGTTGATCTCAGTTGCAGTTGTGGTTCCCAAAACTTCAAGTGCACTCGCCGTTTTCACTCCGGCGGGCGCACTTTTGTATTTCCGGTCTCTTCCGGACGGGGCAATCATTTGCGGCGACGTAGGGCTCACACAGTGTGGGCCCACGGGCAACGCCCCGAAGGAGATATGACATGGCTACTGGCACCGTGAAGTGGTTCAACGCGGAAAAGGGTTTCGGCTTCATCGAGCAGGAGGGTGGCGGCGCTGACGTCTTCGCCCACTACTCGAACATCGCCGCCCAGGGCTTCCGCGAGCTGCAGGAAGGCCAGAAGGTGAACTTCGACGTCACGCAGGGCCAGAAGGGCCCGCAGGCGGAGAACATCACCCCCGCCTGATCGCTCAGGCGTATGGCGCAGCTGGGGCCCGCACCTTGGGGTGCGGGCCCCAGCTCGTTGTGTTTTTCCCGGCCGTGCCGGACCCGGCGCACCGATGGGTTAGTTCCCGGTGCGTGCGGGTCTTGGCGCGGCGGTTATATGCAGTCATATGGAGTGCCGAATCCGGCTGGTTCATCCGGCGGACGGACTTCGTTTTTCGTTATTTCACCGGCTCGTTCTTGCGATTCTTGGCGCCGTACATGGCTGCAGCCGCCCGGAAAGAATCCCTCGATACGTGCCATTCGAGGGAAAGGTTCTCCATTGAACCGCGATCGCACAGCTCGCACGAACGACCGATTTTCTCGCACACGCTCCGGCGGATCCGCCGGCAGCCGTACCGCCAACGGATTCCGCTCGGCGGGATCCGGTCGGCAGGGCGCCCCGGGTTCGCAGGGCCGCTCCGGCGGACCGAAGCGCTCCGGCGGCTACGGCCGCCGCTCCTCCGGGGTCTCGGGCGAATTCGCCCTGCCGGTGACCATCACCCCCGCTCTGCCCGCCGCCGAGGCCTTCGCGGACCTGGACATGCCGGAGCCCCTGCTGGCGGCGCTGGCCGCCGAGGGCGTGTCCGTGCCGTTCCCCATCCAGGGGGCCACCCTGCCGAACTCGCTGGCCGGTCGTGACGTCCTGGGCCGCGGCCGCACCGGATCGGGCAAGACGCTCGCCTTCGGTCTGGCCCTGCTCGCCCGCACCGCGGGCAACCGCGCCGACGCGCGCCGTCCGCTGGCCCTGGTCCTCGTTCCCACCCGGGAGCTGGCCCAGCAGGTCACCGACGCGCTCACCCCGTACGCCCGGTCCCTCAGGCTCCGGCTGGCGACGGTCGTCGGCGGCATGTCGATCGGCCGCCAGGCCAGCGCGCTGCGCGGCGGCGCCGAAGTCGTGGTCGCCACCCCGGGCCGGCTCAAGGACCTCATCGAGCGCGGCGACTGCAAGCTGGACCGGGTCGCCATCACTGTCCTCGACGAGGCCGACCAGATGGCGGACATGGGCTTCATGCCCCAGGTCACCGAGCTTCTGGACCAGGTCAACCCCGACGGTCAGCGGATGCTGTTCTCGGCCACCCTGGACCGCAACGTGGACCTGCTGGTCCGCCGCTACCTGCACGACCCGGTCGTCCACTCGGTGGACCCCGCGGCCGGTGCGGTGACGACGATGGAGCACCACGTGCTCTACGTCCAGGGCGCCGACAAGTACGCGACGACCACCGAGATCGCCGCCCGTGACGGCCGGGTGATCATGTTCCTGGACACAAAGCACGCGGTGGACAAGCTCACCGACCACCTGCTGCACAGCGGTGTGCGAGCGGCCGCGCTGCACGGCGGCAAGTCGCAGCCGCAGCGCACCCGCACCCTGGACCGGTTCAAGACCGGTCACGTCACGGTGCTGGTCGCCACGAACGTCGCCGCCCGCGGTATCCACGTCGACAACCTGGACCTCGTCGTCAACGTCGACCCGCCGAGCGACCACAAGGACTACCTGCACCGCGGCGGCCGTACCGCCCGTGCCGGGGAGTCCGGCAGCGTCGTCACGCTGGTGCTGCCCAACCAGCGCCGCGAGATGACCCGGCTGATGGCCGACGCCGGGATCACGCCGCAGATCGCCCAGGTCCGCTCCGGCGAGGCCGAGCTCAACCGGATCACCGGAGCCCAGGCGCCGTCGGGTGTGCCCGTCACGATCAGCTCACCTGTGACGGAGCGCAAGGGCAGCGGTTCCGGTCCCCGTGGCCGGCGCGGCGCGCGTCCCGGCCAGGGGCGCCGTTCCAACGCCAACACGGCGACGCCTCAGGCACGTGCCGCGGCGGCTCAGCGACGGTCCAACAAGGCCGCGTAGTCAACCGGCCGGGAGCCCGGCCGACCCTGTCCGGCTTTCTCCACGACCACCCTGTTGAGGCACCATGCGCTGTGTCATCGCCCGTTTCCCCTTCGACCTCTTCAAGAACGAGGTCGAGGACCGGATGAAGGGCATCAAGCCCGAACCCGTCACCGGTGACGCTGTGGTCATCAGCCGCCGCGTCTACCCCGTCAAGCAGGTCGGCGAGATCATCACCCGCCAGGACCGCCGGGACTTCACCGCCGGCGAGGTGACCAGGGCGCTGACGCGTCTCGGCTTCACCTGCCGCCCGGCGGAGGTGCCCGCCCCCGCGGCGCCCCTCACCCCGCTGGAGAACGCGTCCGCCATGCTGGGAACGCCCGGCGAGAGCTGAGCCGCCGCTCCGTCGCTTACACCCGCACCCCCGAGGCCCGCCCGGCCCGGGGGTGCGGTGCGTCAGGACGCCTGTCGGCTTTCGGCCGATGCCGGGAATGTCTGTAACAGTTCCCCGGCGGCGGCCCGTGTCCGCGTCCGCGCCCCCATCCGTGCCGAGAAGATCGTTCCGGTGCCGCCCGGGCGGCCGGTGAGGGGACGGGACGACATGAAGAGCAAGCTGACCGCACTCGGGGCGGCCGTGCTGGCGTCCGTGCTTCCGGCCGGAGCGGCCCAGGCCGACGAGACCCACACCGACTCGCACAACGGGCCGCAGGTGGCGTTGATCGCGACGGGTCAGGTCGACGATCCCCTGGAGGACGTCCTCGAGCACGCCACGGTCCTCGGCACGACGTACGTCATCGGCTGAGGTCAGGGAGGGCATGAGGTCGGGGAGGACATGGGTCCGGCCACCCTGACCCCGCCGTCTCCGATCAGGGGGTCAGGATCAGCTTCCCGGTGGTCCGGCGTGCGAGGAGGTCCTCATGGGCGCGCCGGGCGTCGGCCAGCGGGTAGCTGCCGCCGGTCACGGGCCTGAGGCGGCCCTCGGCGACCAGGGCGAAGAGCTCCTTGAGCGGGCCGCTGACCGCGCCCGGAGCGGCGAGGGCGGGACGCAGCCAGAATCCGACGACGGAGGCGTTGAGGCGGCCGAGCCGGGCCGGGTCGACCGGTGTGAAGCCGGTGCGGTCGGCGTTGCCGTAGGTCACCAGCCGGCCGAAGGACGCCAGGGAGTCCAGGGCCCGGTCGAAGAGGTCCCCGCCGACGGCGTCCAGGACGACGTCCGCCTTCTCCGCGAGGGGGTAGGTGATCACCGCGTCCGCGCCGAGGTCCAGTGCGAGCCGCTCCTTGGCCGGGGTGGAGACCTGGGCGAGCACCCGGCCCGCTCCGAACTCCCGGGCCAGCTGTACGGCGAGACTGCCGACGCCGCCCGCCGCGGAGTGCACGACGACGCTCTCGCCGCTGCGCAGCCGGGCGGCGGAGCGCAGCAGGTGCCAGGCGGTCAGTCCCTGCACCATCAGGGCGAGCGCCTGGGCGGCACCGAGCTCCTCGGGGATCTCCAGGACGGAGGACTCCTTGGCCGTCACCTGCTCCGCGTATCCGTGCGAGACCCGGGCCAGCACCCGCCTGCCGTCCGGGGTGCGGCCCACGACCTCGCTGCCCGGGACGTAGGGCAGGGCGTCGGCGCCGAGGTAGGAGCCGTCCACCTGATGGGTGTCGGCGAAGTTCACGCCGGCGGCCTCGACGGTGAGGAGCAGCTCTCCGGGGCCGGGCACGGGAGCGGCCAGTTCCACGGGGCGGAGTACTTCGGGACCACCGAAGCGGTCGAACTGGATAGCGAGCATGCCGCACGGTACCGCGGGGGCCACCGGACGGCCGTAGGCTCTGGTGCCCGCCGTCTGTCTTTCGTGAGGAACGGGGCTGAAAACAGTACAAACGGTTTGTTATGGCCGTGACTCCGGGTCGAGGTCCGGGGGCATGGAACGGGCAGCTGTTGCCGTAACGCCCGCCTTTGCGTACGCACCGCATCCGCGGCGGCCCACGGCCGGACCGCGCGGTACGGAATCGGCCGTGGTCGTGGCCCGGGAGGCCTGCAAGACTGCGGCCATGAGCGATCTTCTCCACGACAGAGTCGTCCTGATCACCGGGGCGAGCAGCGGTATCGGTGCGGCGGCGGCCCGGGTGTTCTCCGAGGAAGGCGCGACGGTCGTCCTGGCCGCACGCAGGGAGGACCGACTGGCCTCGCTGGTAGCGGAGTTGAGGGACAAGGGGGCCCAGGCCTCCTATGTCGTCTGTGATGTCACGGTGGCGGAGGACGCCGCCCGGGCCGTCGACTTCACGGTCGACACCTATGGGCGCCTGGACTCGGCCTTCAACAACGCGGGGCTGGGCGGCGACCGAACTCCACTCCACCTCATGGGTGATGACGTCTACGACGCGGTCATGGACACCAATGTGCGCGGCGTCTGGAACTGCCTCCGGTACGAGATAGCGGCCATGCTGCCGAACGCCGGAAGCTGCTCCATCGTGAACAACAGCAGTGTGGGCGGGCTGGTGGCCATACCGGCGGCCGCTCCCTACATAGCCGCCAAGCACGCCGTCGTCGGCCTCACCAGGGCCGCCGCGGACGAGTACGCCCAACAGGGCATCAGGGTCAACGCGGTTGCGCCGGGCACCACGCGCAGTGAGATCACGGCGGACTGGTTCGGCCGCAACCCGGGGCTGGAGGAGATGGTCAACAGCCTTACGCCGCAGGGGCGTACAGCCGAGCCGGAGGAGATCGCCAACGCGGCGGCCTGGTTGCTCAGCGACCGTTGCCCCTTCCTCACCGGAACCGTCATGCCGGTGGACGGCGGTTTCGTCAACCAGTGAGCCGTCAGGCGCAGGGGCCGCTCAGCCGGCTCCGGAAAACCGTTTCTCCGTCCTGTGTCGCTGTGACCAGGACCGAGGTGGTTCCGGGGGCGGCGGGCAGGATCTCGGCGTCGATCCAGCAGGGGCGGTCGAATTCGGCGTACCGCTCGAACGTGCTGGTGACGGTGGTCGCTTCGAGACGCGCGGGGTGAAGGGCGGCGTGTGCGGCCTGGTCGGCAGCCTCCATCAGGGCGAGCCCCGGGACGTGGTCGACCGGATGGTCGTACAGCACGACGTTGTCCACGTCGTTGCGCAACTGCCAGTGGTGCTGGCGGTCTCCGGCCGCCAGCACCACGTCGGCCGGGGCGGCCCGGCCCACGGTGCGGGGGTCGACAGGAGAGGGCAGCGGCCATGCGTTCCAGTCGACGGTGAAGTGTTCGCCGCGAAGCCGGCGGTAGACGCGTGTGGAGAGCCAGCCGAACTCGGAATCAGCGTGCGCCGCGATGCCGCCACCCTGGATGATGCGAAAGTCCATGTCGAGTGAACTGACTCTCCCACCACGCTCCTTGGCGTTCTTGACCGTAACCTCGACAGTGAGGTCACAGGGCTCGTCGGAGGGGACTTCGAACCCGGGAGTGACGGTGAAGTCGAAGTAGTTCAGCAAGGTGTGATCGGAAAGAGGTGCGCCGTACGCCGCGTGCGCGATGGTCAGGCCGCTCTGCCGGACGGTCTGTGTGAGCATCCGCGGGTCGTAGGGGAGGCCGGCAGCGGGGGCCGGCCACCTCGCGGACAGCGAGAACTCGCCATCTTCCCGGCGTCGCCAGGACGTGAGGAGGACCATGTCGGAGCGTCCGAGGTGCAGGTACTCCTTGTGGATGCCGTTTTGTCCCTCGGCTGCGGAGAACGGCGGGCACGGAACATCGGGTATGTCAGGCACGGCCCCCCCGGACACGGCGCAAAATGGTCGTTACGGCGCTGATATGATACCGGTTCACCGGTACTTTTTGAAGAAGCGTCAGGCCACGGCCAAGAGGAGCGCGAGTTGGCACGACAGCAACGGGCGATCCGCACGCGCAGAATCTTCCTGGAAGCCGCGGCCGAGGTGTTCGACGAGCACGGCTACGACGCCGCCACGATCGCCGCGATTCTCGACCGGGCCGGTCTCACCAGGGGCGCCCTCTACTTCCACTTCACGTCGAAGGAAGAGCTGGCCCGTGGTGTCCTCCAGGAGGCGGTGACGGCGGACGGGGTCACTCCGCAGACCTTCAAGCTGCAGGAGTGGGTGGACATGGCGCTCCTGCTCGCCTACCGGCTGCCACGGGAACCCCTGCTCAGCGCCTCGATCCGGCTGTCCGTCGACCCCCGTGCGCGCGGGCTCTTCGGTACCCGCTGGCCGGACTGGATCGCTCTCGGCACGGAGATGCTGACCGAGGCCAAGGAGCGCGGTGAGCTCCTTCCGCACGTCGATCCGGAGGCCACGTCCAGGCTGGTCGTCGGGGCGTGGACCGGTGTGCAATTGGTGACCGAGTCCATGGCCGAGCCGCTGGACCTGGTCGCCGAGATATCCGCACTCTTCGAGCTCATCCTCCCCAACAACGCGGTCCCCGGCGTGCTGGCCCGGCTCGACACGTCCCCGCACCGCGCGGCGCGGATCATGGAGCAGCAGGCGGTCGTCGCTTCCTGACCGCCCGGGCGGTGACATGGAGCGCGCTGCCCCATGTCACCCGTTCGGGCGCGGGGTGCCTGCGAAGTGGCTGGTCAGCGCGCATGGTGGCCCTATGTGGCTTCGCCGAACAGTCGTGTGCGCCATGGTCGTGCCGCTGGCTTTCCTGGTGTTCCGGGACGCGCCGGTCCGGCTTGTCGCGCCCGAGCGCGCCGCCGCGAAGCCGGCGGCGCCGGCCGGCGCCCAGCGGCCCACGATCGTCAGCCGGGCGGAATGGCACGCGGACGAGAGCCTGGTCAAGGAGGACGCCGTGTACACGGGGACGGTGAAAGCCGTCTTCGTCCATCACACCGGCCACACCAACGGATACGACTGCGCCGACGCCCCCAAGATGCTCCGGGCGATGGAGGAGGCGCACGTCCGGGGCGAGGGCTGGGACGACATCGGTTACAACTTCGTCGTCGACCGCTGCGGGACGATATACGAGGGCAGGGCGGGCGGTGTCGGGCGCTCGGTGCGCGGAGCCCACGCCACGGGGTTCAACGCGCACAGTGTGGGGATCGCGGCCCTCGGCACCTTCGACCCCGGCGTGCCGGTGCCGAAGGCGCTCATCGAGGGGATCGCGAAGGTGGGCGCGTGGAAACTGGACCGGACCATCGACCCGCGGGGCATCGTGAGGATGGTCTCGACGAACGACGAGAGCCTCTACCGGCGCGGTGAGGTGGTCTACCTCCATGCCGTGGCCGGTCACCGGGACACCTTCCAGACGTACTGCCCCGGCGAGGCGCTCTATGCCCAACTCCCCGCGATCCGGGACGAGATGGCTCGACTTCGGGACAAGAAGCGCTAGCGTCTCCCGTTCGGATCAGGCCGGGCGGCCTGATCC
>NZ_JBHWZS010000197.1:0-16189 GCF_042728155.1 Streptomyces sp. NPDC060209 | reverse complement strand
CGGCCGGGCGACACCGTCCGGCCAGGCGACGGCGTCGGCATCGGTATCGGGCGGGTCGAACTGATGGCCGTTTCGCGCCGCCGGCACGCCACGCCCGGCAGGATCGGCCGAGTGGGACGCCAGGCCGTCCCCCGGCCCCGCGTGATCATGGCTCTGCTGCTGTTGCTGGGGCTCGTCTGCATGATGCTGCTGGACGGCTATCTGCGTGCCGAGGTGGGCAACGACCAGCGGGTGCGCTCCGATGCCTCGGCGGACACGGTCCCCAGCGAGGTGCTGGAGGGCGGACCCCTCCTGAGCTTCCCCGGCGGCACCGCCCGAACGCAGTCCGTGCCGGACAAGACCATCGTGCTGACCTTCGACGACGGCCCCGATCCCGAGTGGAGCGGGAAGGTCATGGACATCCTGGACGAGAACGACGTGCCGGGCACCTTCTTCCTCGTCGGCTCGATGATCTCGCGCTATCCGGACGTCGTCCGCCGGATGGTCGACGAAGGCAACGAGGTGGGGGTCCACACCTTCACCCATGTCGACCTCTCCTATCAGAGCGAGGCCCGCGTCAAGCGGGAGATCGCCCAGACGCAGCTCGCCCTGGCGGGCGCCGCGGGCATCACGACGACTCTGTTCCGCGCCCCGTACTCCTCGAAGACCGATGCGATCGACGACTACAGCTGGCCCGTCTACGAGCGCCTCGGCGCGATGGGCTACACCAGCGTTTTCATCGACACCGACAGCGAGGACTGGCAGCAGCCGGGAGTCTCGAAGATCGTCAAGTGGGCGACGCCGGAGGACGGCGACGGGGCCTCGGTCCTCTTCCACGACGCGGGCGGCGACCGCTCCGAGACGCTGGCCGCTCTGCCGAAGTACATCAAGAAGATGAAGGCGAAGGGCTACACCTTCACCACCGTCAGCGGTGCGCAGCAGCAGGACGCGGCCGCCGCCGGGGAGGACGCCGCAGGGGATGACCGCGCCGCACAGGGCGGACCCGCGCAGGCAGGCACCGCGCAGGGCGACTCGGAACAGGCCGCCCACCGCCGGGCGGACACCGCCAGTGTGTGGGAGGGCCGCGCCCTGCTCGCCGCGGTCGCGGTCGCGGAATGGATCGTGCCGGGCCTCGCCGCGGTACTGGGTGTCGTCGGCGTGGCGGTCCTGGGCCGCTTCGGCATGATGCTCCTGCTCGCCCGGCGCCACTACCGGCAGCGCAACAGACGCCGGTTCACCTGGGGGCCCGAGGTCACAGGGCCGGTGAGTGTGATCGTTCCGGCCTACAACGAGAAGGAGTGCATCGCCGCCACGCTCAATTCCCTCGCCGCGAGCACTCATCCGATCGAGATCGTGGTCGTCGACGACGGTTCGACCGACGGCACCGCGGAGATAGCCGAATCGCTCGGCCTGCCCAATGTCCGGGTGATACGGCAGGAGAACGCGGGCAAACCCGCGGCCCTCAACAACGGCGTGCGGCAGGCGCGTTACGACATCGTCGTGATGATGGACGGAGACACCGTCTTCGAGCCCGACGCGGTGCACCAGCTCGTCCAGCCCTTCGCCGACCCGGGGATCGGCGCGGTCGCGGGCAACGCGAAGGTCGGCAACCGGTCCACGATGATCGGCGCCTGGCAGCACATCGAGTACGTGATGGGCTTCAACCTGGACCGCAGGATGTACGACCTGCTGCGCTGCATGCCCACCATCCCCGGCGCCATCGGCGCCTTCCGCCGCCAGGCGGTCCTGGAGGCCGGGGGGATGAGCGAGGACACACTGGCAGAGGACACCGACATCACCATCGCGCTCCACCGCGCGGGCTGGCGCGTCGTCTACGCCGAGCACGCCCGCGCCTGGACCGAGGCACCGGCTTCACTGGGGCAGTTGTGGCGTCAGCGCTACCGCTGGAGCTACGGCACCATGCAGGCGCTGTGGAAGCACCGCCGGTCCGTCACCGACCGGGGGCCCTCCGGGCGCTTCGGACGGGTCGGCATGCCGCTCGTCGTCCTCTTCCAGATCGTCACACCGGTCTTCGCTCCGCTCATCGACGTCTTCACCGTCTACGCGATGATCTTCGTGGACTTCCGCGCCTCACTGCTCGCCTGGCTGGCGGTCCTGGCCGTTCAGCTGTTCTGCGCGGCGTACGCCTTCCGCCTCGACGGGGAGAAGTACCGCTATCTGCTGATGCTGCCCTTCCAGCAGCTCGCCTACCGGCAGTTGATGTACCTCGTGCTGATCCACTCCTGCGTCACGGCCGCGACCGGCGGCCGTCTGCGCTGGCAGAAGCTGAAGCGCACCGGCGAGGTGGGCACGCCCCACATGGGGGCGTCGTAGTGGCGGGGGCACACCGCAGGACGGCGCTCGCGCCGCCCCCCGCGACCGCCACGGGCACGGGCCGCGACCGGTCCTTCGATGTGCTGCGGGCCGTGGCGCTCGTCCGGGTGGTGACCTACCACACCTTCGAGTGGCCCTGGCTGGGATATGTCTTCCCGTCCATGGGCGTGATGTTCGCGCTCGCCGGTTCGCTCATGGCCCGCTCGCTGGAGCGGCCGGCTCCCGGGGTGCTCCGCAGCAGGCTGCGGCGGCTGCTGATCCCGGTGTGGCTGTTCGGCCTCGTGCTCGTGGTGGCGATGCTGCTGCACGGCTGGGTCCCGGGGCCGGACGTACTGCTCTGGGTGCTGCCGGTCGGTGATCCGCCCGGCAACGCGTGGGGCGAGCAGGCCTGGGCGGTGCTCTGGTACCTGCGCGCCTACCTGTGGTTCGTGCTGCTCTCGCCCCTGCTGCTGCGTCTCTTCAGGCTCGCGCCGCTCCCGGCGCTCGCCCTGTCCCTGGTGCCCGTCGTGGTGCTGGAGACGGTGTCCGGTGTGCCGGACGGCCGGCTCGGGAGCGCCCTCAGTGACGCGTCGGTGTTCCTGTTCTGCTGGCTGCTGGGCTTCGCGCACCGCGACGGTGTCCTCGACCGGCTGCGCGGCCCGGGATCGGTGGCCGTCGCGGCGCCGCTGATGGCCGCGGGTGCCTGGTGGGCGGCCGGGCACCCGGCGGACGGTTCGTTCGACCTGGACGACATCCCGCTCGCCCAGGCGCTGTGGTCGGCGGGGTTCGTACTGCTCCTGCTGCGTTTCCGGCCCCGCTTCGACGGACTCGTACGTCATCCGGTGGCCGACCGGATCGTCACGGTGTTCAACGCCCGCGCGGTGACGGTCTATCTCTGGCACGAGGTGGCGCTGATGGCCGCGGTGCCGCTGATCGACCTGATGTGGGAGGTGCCCGCGCTGGAGCGGAATCTGCCGCTGGAGAGCCAGTGGGTGCAGTTCGGCGTCGCGTGGGTGCTGATCGCGGTCGCGGTGGTGTCCTTCGGCTGGGTCGAGGATGTCGCGGCGGGACGGAAGCCCCGTCTGCTGCCGTGAGGTCCGGGGGGTGCGCGGGAGCCCCAGCACACCCCCGCTCGTCCGACCGCCGTCAGTCCTCGTGTCCCAGCTGGAGATCGCGTTCGGTCCGTCCCCCTCCGGGGAGTTGGAGCACGGTGGCGACGGGCGGGTAGCCGGCGGCGATCACGGTGTACTCACCGGTCGACAGGTCCACGAACCGGAACGCCCCGTCGGAGCCGGTGGTGAGGGTGTCGACCACATTGCCCGCCGCGTCCAGCAGCGTGACCCTGGCGTCCTCGACGGCGCGTCCGCCGGGGGCGCGTACGATCCCGCGCAGCACGGCGCCGCCCGCCAGCTCGATGTCCTGCCTGGTCTCCCGGGCGGCCTGCACGCTGACCGGGAGGGCGGCGGGGCGGAAGGCCGGGGCACTGGCGGCCAGGGTGTATTCACCGGCCACCAACTCGCTGATCACATAGGCGCCTTCGCGCCCGGTGCGGGTGGACGCGACGACTTCGCCCCGTACGTCGGTGAGCGTGACCGCCGCGTCGCGGACGGGCGCGCCGTCCGGTGTGAGTACCGCTCCGGCGAGCCGTCCCGCCCCGCCCAGGACCACGTCGAGCTCCACCGGCCGGTCTCCGACCGTCACGCTGACGGCCTGCGGCTGATGCCCGCCCGCGGCCGCGATCAGCACATAGGAACCGGCCGCGGGCGCGCTCAGCGCGTACCGCCCGTCGTCGCCGCTCGCCCCGCGTCCGACCTGCCGCCCCTGGCCGTCGATGAGGGTGAGCGCGGCCCTCCCCACCACCGTGCCGTCGGGGTGCTGGACGCGGCCGCACACCGGGGTCCCGGCGAGAGGACCGGGCTGCGGCGGGCCGGGGTCGGTACGGGCCGCTGGGATCGTGGAGTGAGCCGCGGCCGGGTCGGGGGCCGTCTGCGGGGTGTGGTGGGACACCAGCGATTTCTCCTTGAGGAAGAAGGCGAGGAAGAGGCCGAGCAGAAGCACCGGCACCAGGTAGAGGAAGATCCGCGGCATCGCGTCGGCGTACGCCTGGATGTAGGCGTCGCGCAGTGCGGGCTCCATGGAGTGGACCAGCTGCGGTGTGATCGACTCCGGGTCGGGCAGGTCCGCACCGGAGGGGAGCCGCACCCCGAGCGCGTCCGCGAGCCGCCCCGCGAACAGGGTCCCGAAGATCGCGGCGCCGACGCTGCCGCCGATCTGCCGGAAGTAGTTGTGGGCGCTGGTGGCGGTGCCGAGGTCGGAAGGGCGTACGGAGTTCTGCACTGCCAGCACCAGGATGGACATGACGAGGCCGATCCCGATGCCCAGGACCGCCTGCCAGATGCCGTACTCCAGCGCCGAGGTGCCGGTGTCGAGCAGGGAGAGCAGCCACATGCCGACGACCGATACGGCTCCGCCCACCAGCGGATAGACGCGGTAGCGGCCGGTGCGCGAGACCAGCTGGCCCGAGACGACGGATGCGACGACGATTCCGCCCATCATGGGCAGCATCAGCAGCCCCGACTCGGTGGCGGAGACCCCCTCGACCATCTGGAGGTAGGTCGGCAGGTAACTGGCGGCCCCGAACAGTGCGACCCCGACGACCGCGCCCACCAGGGAGGTGACGTTGAAGACCGAGTCGCGGAACAGCCGCAGCGGGATGATGGGTTCGGCGGCGCGGTGCTCGACGACGAGGAAGAGCAGGGTCGTTCCGGCCGCTCCGGCGGCGAGTCCCAGAATGGTCCGCGAGCCCCAGGCGTACTCCGTACCGCCCCAGCTGGTGAGCAGCACCAGACAGGTCGACGCGGCGGCCAGCAGCAGTGCCCCCAGCACGTCGAGGCGGGGGCGGACGGCCGGCTTGGGCAGTTTCAGTACGAGTGCGATGACGGCGAGGGTGACGATGCCGAACGGCACGTTGATGTAGAAGCACCAGCGCCAGGAGGCGTGGTCGGTGAAGAAGCCTCCGAGGAGCGGCCCGGCCACGGAGGCGAGGCCGAAGACCGCCCCGATGAGGCCCATGTAGCGGCCCCGTTCCCTGGCCGGGACGATGTCCGCGATGATCGCCTGGACGCCGATCATCAGCCCGCCGCCGCCGATGCCCTGGACGGCCCGGAAGGCGATGAGTTCGTCCATGGTGCGCGACCAGCCCGCGAGGGCGGAACCGATGATGAAGATGATGATCGCGAACTGGAAGACGCCCTTGCGGCCGAAGAGGTCGCCGAGCTTTCCGTAGATCGGCAGGCCGATCGTGGAGGCGAGCAGATAGGCGGTGACCGCCCAGGACATCTTGTCCAGGCCGTGCAGCTCACCGACGATCTTCGGCAGGGCGGTGGCGACGATCATCTGGTCGAGTGCCGCGAGCAGCAGGGTGAGCATCAGCCCGAGGAAGACCAGCCGGACCCTGCGGGGGCTGATCTCGTCCGGCGGTGCGGGCGATCCGGCGGCGGACGGCGGCGGGGGCGGCTCGGCCCGCACCGGGGTCCCGGGCCCGGGCGGCCCGTACTCCGTGCCTCCCGGCTCGTCCTTCACCAGAGTGATCCCACCCACCACGTGACGCTCCCCTCGTCGCAGCTGCGCCGCCCATTTCTCGCATCAGGCGGCAAGGCGGGGCAAACGCGACCGGGCGCACGCACGGCGCACACGGAGGGCTTATGCGCCGGTGGGAGGCACTACGGCGCACAACCGGCCGCCCCGGAAAACCACCCGTTCCGGTGAGGCCGGCCGCGACGCCAACAGCAGGGGGAGCGGCGTTACTTCTCGACCTCGGTGGCGAGGTTCTGCAGCAGTTCGTCGTAGATCCGGCCGAGCCCCTTGGGCGCGAAGGTCTTCTCGAAGAACCCTCCGATGCCGCCGGCGCCGTTCCACACGGTCGAGACGACGGCCTTGGACTTCCCCTCGCCCGCCGGGGTGACGGTCCACGTGGTGACCATCGAGGAGTTGCGGTCCTTCTCGATCAGCTGCCCGTCGGTCGGCTCGGTGACCTCGAGCAGGCAGTCGCGGACCCGCTTGCTCGTGGCCTGGAGCTTCCAGTGGACGAGGGTGCCTTCGCCGTCTCCGCCCTCGCGCACCTCGTACTCACTGAAGTGCCCGGTCAGCACCTTGCCCCGGACCTCCTTGTAGTCGGCCAGCGCATCGAACACCTTCTCTGCGTCCGCCGCGATGATCCGCTCTGTCGTGGCCTCGACCTGCGCCATGCCTGTTCCTCCAGCACTCGGTTGTTCGGGGTGCTGCTGAGCCAACCACCTCGGGTGCGGCCCCTCAAAATCGGGTCCCGCACCCCGCCGCGCACGATCAAGGGAACATATGTTCTATTCTCTGCCGGAGTACTACCGAGGAGGGGTTCATGCGCTGGGACAATCTGGCAGAGAACACCACAAAGAGCGGGAACGGTGCGCTCTTCGCCGCGGACGCGGTGACCACGCGCACCTTCGACACCCCGGAATTCAGGGGGATCACCTTCCATGAGATCCGGGCCCGCTCGATCGTGAACCGGGTGCCCGGGGCCTCCCGTATGCCGTTCGAATGGACCGTGAACCCGTACCGGGGCTGCACCCATGCCTGCGTCTACTGCTTCGCCCGCAAGACCCACGGCTATCTGGACCTGGACACCGGCCTCGATTTCGACTCCCAGATCGTCGTCAAGGTCAACGCCGCCGAACTGCTGAGCCGCCACCTGGCCTCCCGTCAGTGGCACGGCCAGCACATCGCGATGGGCACGAACGTCGACTGCTACCAGCGTGCCGAGGGCCGCTACCGGCTCATGCCCGGCATCATCGCGGCCCTGCGTGATCACGCGAACCCCTTCTCCGTCCTCACGAAGGGCACCCTGATCCTGCGCGACCTCGACCTGCTGCGGCAGGCCGCCGAGGTCACCGAGGTCGGCGTCTCCGTCTCCGTCGGATTCACCGACCCGGAGCTGTGGCGCACGGTCGAGCCGGGCACCCCCTCCCCCGAGCGCCGCCTGGACGTCGTCCGCGCCATGACGGACAACGGCATCGGCTGCGGAGTGCTGATGGCCCCGGTCATCCCCTTCCTCGGCGACCACCCCGATCAGCTGCGCGCCACGGTCCGCGCCATCGCCGCCGCCGGGGCGACCTCGGTCACACCGCTCGTCCTGCACCTGCGGCCCGGCGCCCGTGAGTGGTTCATGCAGTGGCTCGCCCAGCACCATCCGCACCTGGTGCGACGGTACGAACAGATGTACGCGGACGGGGCGTACGCGCCGACCTGGTACCAGCGGGGCATCACCCGTCGGGTACACGAACTGGCGGCCGAGTTCGGCATCGGCCCGGCCGACCGGGGCGGCGCCCGCCGCGTCGTCCGCGAGACCCCGGCGGCCCTCCCGGACGGTCCCACCCAGCTGTCACTGCTCTGACCGCTCCGGTCTCCGTCACCGAACGGGTCAACTCTCGACGACATGAGTCCTTCCGTATCCGGAACCGGGAAGCATGCGGCGGGGGCTGTGCCACCCACAGCCCCATTCCCCGACCCCGGGAGGCCCCATGACGAAACGTGCAGGAATTCTGGTCGCCGTCGGTGCCACGGTCGCGGGTCTGGTGACCGCCGCACCGTCCACCGCGTCCGCGCCGTCCACCACGTCCGCGGAGGCGGGTACGGCGACTCCACGCGCCGCCGCGCCGCTCAAGTGGACCGGCTGCGGGACGAAGTCGTATCCGAGGTTGCAGTGCTCAACCGTCCGCGCACCGCTGGACCATGACAACCCGTCGGGCATGCCGGTCACCCTCGCCCTCTCCCGGATCCCGCACACGGCGAAGACCTCGCAGGGGCCGCTGCTGGTCAACCCCGGCGGCCCGGGCGGCAGCGGGCTCTCCATGGCCGGCTTCGTGGCGTCCTCACTGCCCGCGAAGCTCGCGGCGCAGTACGACGTGATCGGGTTCGACCCGCGCGGGGTCGGGAAGAGCACCCCCGCCCTGAACTGCGTACCGAAGTACTTCGAGCCCGTACGCCCCGACACCGTGCCGGACTCCTACGAGGCGGAGAAGACCGCGCGCAACCGGGCCGCGTCCTTCGCGGCCGCGTGCGGCGAGAAGCACGGCGACCTGCTGCCGTACATGGACACCGTCAGCGCCGCGAAGGACCTCGACGTCATCCGCCAGGCCCTCGGCGCACAGCAGATCAACTACTTCGGATACTCCTACGGCACCTATCTGGGCGCGGTCTACGCCAAGCTGTTCCCCGAGCGCGTACGCCGCCTGGTGCTGGACTCGGTCGTCGACCCGGACGGCGTCTGGTACGAGGACAACCTCGGCCAGGACCACGCGTTCGACGCCCGCCACAAGGCCTTCGCCGCGTGGGTGGCGAAGAACGACGCCACGTACGGCCTCGGCAGCGACCCGGCAGCGGTCGAAGCCGCGTGGTACGGGATGCGCGACGCGGTGAAGAAGCAGCCCGCGGCCGGCAAGGTCGGGCCGTCCGAGCTCGAGGACACCTTCATGCCGGGCGGCTACTACGACGGCTACTGGCCGCGCCTCGCCGAGGCGTTCGCGGCGTACGTGAAGGACGAGGACCAGGACGCGCTCGCCACGGCCTACGACGACTTCGCCGCCGTCGACAAGAGCGGTGACAACGGGTACTCCGTCTACGCGGCCGTGCAGTGCCGTGACGCCGGCTGGCCCCGGACCTGGAGCACCTGGCGCAACGACACCTGGCAGGCGCACCGTAAGTCGCCCTTCATGACGTGGAACAACACCTGGTACAACGCCCCGTGCGCGACCTGGCCGGTGGAGCCGCTGGAGCCCGTGCAGGTCAGCAACGACCGGATCCCTCCCGCACTGATCTTCCAGGCCACCGACGACGCGGCCACGCCCTACGAGGGCGGCGTCACCATGAGCCGCAAGCTCAAGGGGTCCGGTCTCGTCGTCGAGCAGGGCGGCGGCAACCACGGGATCACGCTGAGCGGCAACGGGTGCCTGGACGCGCACCTGGTGGACTACCTCACCGACGGCACCCTCCCGACCGGCGGCGGCAGCGGCGCGGACGCGGTCTGCGCCGCCCAGCCGGAGCCGAAGGCCGCCCCGGCCACGAAGTCGGGCACGAGCACGAAGGGCAGCACACTGCACGGCCTGCTCGGTTTCCGCGGCTGACAATTGCCGAACCCTCACCGGGGGCGTGCGCCAGGATGGTCCGCGTGATCACACGGACCATCCCCGCGCACGCCCCCGGCGTACGTGTACGGGACATGACGCTCGCCGACTGCGCCGCCGTGGCGGACATACGGGTCCGCGGTTGGCGGCACGCGTACGCGGGTCTGATCCCGCAGGCCTACCTGGACGCGATGGACGTCGTCCAGGACGCCGAGCGCCGGCGCGCGTACCTCACGGCGGACGGCGGGCCGGTGAACCTGGTGACCGAGGCTCCGGACGCCACGGTGACTGGCTGGGCCTGCTACGGACCGTGCGGCGACGGGACGGGGCGGCAGGAGCGCGGTGAGCTGTACGCGCTCTATGTGCGCCCGGACCGCATCGGCACGGGCACCGGGCGCTCACTGCTCACCGAGGTGACCGCGCGGGCCCAGGCGGGCGGATTCGGCGAGATGACGCTCTGGGTGCTGAAGGAGAACGTGCGGGCCCGGCGCTTCTACGAGCGGTCCGGGTTCCGGCCGGACGGTGCGGAGGAGACCTTCGAGGCAGGTGGTGCCATGGTGCCCGAGGTCCGGTATGTACGCGCGCTCAGCCCGCCGGCAGCCGCCTGAGGGCCTCCGCCGCCGCCGTGCCGAGGCGCGGGTGCGGAAGCGCCGCCTCCAGGACCGGGCGGGCTCTCCCGTCCTCGAGGATCCCCAGACCTTCGACGCAGGCGAGCGCGACGCGCCAGTGCGGCTCGCCGGGGGTCAGCAGCCGGTGCAGGGTGCTGACCAGGGCGGGCACCGATTCGGGTGCGTGGAGTGCGGTCAGCAGCCGCACCGGATGCAGGGCGTAGGCGGTCCGCATGCTGTTGGTGGCGAGCGCGGCCGCCGCTCTGGGTGTCCGGGGGTCACCGAGGAGCCGGAGGGCGTGCGCGGCAGATACGCAGCGCTCGGGATCACGGTGGTTGAGGAGGAGCACCAGCGCCTCGAAGGCCCGGCGGTCGCCTCGGCAGCCGAGCCGGAACGCCGCGATCTCACGGGCCCACAGCGGGCGTTCGCGCTCGACGAGGACCAGGGCCAGCTCCTCGTCGTCCTCGGTGGCCAGCAGCCTCCGGAAGGCCTCGGACCCACCCGCCTCGTCGCCGAGTCTGTCCGTCAGCGAGCGGAACTCCTCATCCATGACGTTGAGTTTAGCGATGCACACGCAGGGTGTCCGGATCGGGGTGTCCCCTGCTCCAGCGGAGTCGAGAGCTCTAAGAACTGTGTGCCAGGGCACAGACGGCCAGGGCTGGCGCGCTCGTTACTCGCCGGTTAGTCTCAAGTGAGCGGGACACACACCCGCCGGCTCCGGTGGCCTGGTGACGCAGCCATTCGGAGTGCTTGTCGGTTCGGCAGTTTGTGAGACGCGGCTCGGGACAGAGCCCGTCACCTCTCCCCCGTGTGCCGTGCGCACCCGGGACCGTGCACCACGACACGCAATTCCCGCACACCGAGCGCCGGTTGTTTCCGACCCTGCGCGCCGCAGTGCTCCTCTCAGTCGTCACTCACCCTGGAGTCCCGTGATGGACACCCCGCTCACCACCATTGCCGTCGTCGGCCTCGGCACCATGGGCACCGGCATCGCCGAGGTCCTGGCCCGTGCGGGCCGCGAGGTCGTCGGCATCGACATCAGCGAAGCAGCCGCCCGTCAGGCCGTCGCCTCCCTGGAGGCCTCCACCGCGCGCTCCGTGCGACGTGAGCGGATCACGGAGCAGGAGCGGCGCGACATCCTCGCCCGGTTCCGAACGTTCTCCGATCTGCAGGCCGCCGCGGACGCGGAGCTGGTCATCGAGGTCGTGCCCGAGACGTACGAGATAAAGCAGCAGCTCTTCCGGGAGCTCGACGCGGTGGTCTCCCCCACCACGATCCTCGCTACGGGCACGAACGCCCTCTCCGTGACCCGGCTGGCCGCCGAGTCGCAGCACCCCGAGCGCGTCCTCGGCCTGCACTTCTTCAATCCGGCGCCCGTGATGAAGCTCGTCGAGGTGGTCTCCTCCGTGCTGACCGCACCGCCCGCCGTGGAGAGCGTCACCCGGCTCGCCCGTGAGCTGGGCAAGGAACCGGTCGCCGTCGGCGACCGCCCGGGTTTCGTCGCGGACGGCCTGCTGTTCGGCTACCTCAACCAGGCCGCGGCGATGTACGAGGCGAACTACGCCTCCCGTGAGGACATCGACGCCGCCATGAAGCTGGGCTGCGGGCTGCCGATGGGCCCACTGGCGCTGCTCGACCTGATCGGCATCGACACGGCCCGCACGGTCCTGGAGGCCATGTACTCCGCGTCCCACGACCGGCTGCACGCCCCGGCCCCGGTGCTCGGGCAGCTCAGCGAGGCGGGCCTGACCGGCCGCAAGGCGGGCCGCGGCTTCTACACCTACGACGCCCCTGGCGGCCAGGACGTGGTGCCGGACGCCCTGACTCCGACCGGGAGCGCGGGCGCGGCCACCGGGCGGGACGTGAACTCGGTGGGCGTGGCCGGCTCCGGGACCATGGCCTCGGGTATCGCCGAGGTCTTCGCGAAGGCCGGGTACGCCGTGGTGCTCGCCGCGCGCAGCCAGGAGAAGGCGGACACGGCCAAGGCCCGGATCGCCAAGTCCCTGGGCCGTTCGGTGGCCAAGGGCAGGCTCACGGAGGAGGCCCGGGACGAGACGCTCGCCCGGATCACCGCCGCGGGCTCGCTGGATTCCTTCGCCGACGTCGATCTCGCTGTCGAGGCGGTCGCCGAGGACCTGGAGATCAAGCGTCAGCTCTTCCAGACCCTGGACAAGGTCTGCAAGCCGGGCGCGGTGCTGGCGACGACCACCTCGTCCCTGCCTGTCGTGGCGGTCGCCAAGGTGACCTCGCGGCCCGAGGACGTCATCGGGATGCACTTCTTCAACCCCGCGCCCGCGATGAAGCTGGTCGAGGTGGTCCGCACAGTGCTGACCGCCGACGACGTGCACGCCACGGTCCGTGAGGTCTGCCTGAAGGTGCGCAAGCACCCGGTGGACTGCGGCGACCGGGCCGGTTTCATCGTGAACGCGCTGCTCTTCCCCTATCTCAACAACGCGATCAAGATGGTCGAGGAGCACTACGCGACGCTCGACGACATCGACGCGGCGATGAAGCTGGGCGGCGGCTACCCCATGGGCCCCTTCGAGCTCCTGGACGTCGTCGGCCTGGACGTCTCGCTCGCCATCGAGAAGGTTCTGCACGGCGAGTTCCGCGACCCGGGCCTCGCCCCGGCGCCGCTGCTCGAGCATCTGGTGGCCGCGGGCTGCCTCGGCCGCAAGACGGGGCGCGGCTTCCGCGAATATGCCCGCCGCTGATCCCGGAGCCGGGTGGGGCGGGTTGCTGGGGCCCTCGGGCGACCCGCCCCCACAGGCGCACTCCCCTGCACCGATGGGTTACGTTCACCTCATGTCCCAACCCGCCAAGTCCCCTCGTTCCTCCGCCGCGACGGACGCCCCGGAAACCGCCGCAGGCACCCGGGCCGCAGCCCAACGGCTCAAAATGCGCCGCGAACTGGCCGCGGCGGCAATGGAACTGTTCGCCACGAAGGGGTACGAGGCGACGACGGTCGACGAGATCGCGGGGGCCGCCGGGGTCGCCCGGCGCACGTTCTTCCGCCACTTCCGCTCCAAGGAAGAGGCCATCTTCCCGGACCACGACGACACCCTCGTCAGGGCCGAGGCCGTCCTCAATGCCGCCCCCGCGCACGAGCACCCGCTCGACACCGTGTGCCGCGGCATCAAGGAAGTCATGAAGATGTACGCGGCGAAGCCCGCGGTCTCCGTGGCGCGCTACAAACTGACCCGTGAGGTGCCCACGCTCCGCGAGGCCGAGATCGCCTCGGTGGCCCGCTACGAGCGGCTTTTCACGCGCTATCTGCTGGGCCACTTCGATGAGCGCGACCACCATGTGGGCAATGACGACCCGCTGCTCGCGGAGGTCGCCGCGTCCGCCGTGGTGACCGCGCACAACCATGTACTGCGGCGCTGGCTGCGCGCGGACGGCCAGGGCGACGTCGAGTCGCAGCTCGATCACGCGTTCGCGATCGTCCGGGACACCTTCGGCACGGGGATCGGGGCGGGGCGGACCGTGGGGGGCGAGCCCGCGAGGACTCCCGCCGCGTCGGTGTCCAGGGAAGGCGAGGTGCTGGTCGCCGTGGCCCGCACCGACGCGCCGCTCGACGAGGTCATGCGCACGATCCAGCAGGCCCTGAAGGAGCACTGAGCCCGGTCCCGGCGGGCTCCCAGGCGGTGTCCGCTAGCGCTCGGCGGCCCGCACGGCCGCTGCCGCGTGCCAGGGCGGCGGCGCGGCGCCCTCGCTCCACGCGGTGAGCTCGTCGATGCCGACACAGACTATGCCGCACTGCTCGGCGTACTCGAGAGCCGGTTCCGTGAATTCGCCGGTGGTGACGACGACGGCCGCCTCGGCCCCGTGCACCGCGTAACAGGTGCCGCCGAAGCGCTGGAGATCCTGCGAGCCGACCTTGTTGCCGTCCGTGTACCGCTTGCACTGGACGACCAGACTGCGGCCGTCCGGCGTGGTGGCCACCACGTCCGCGCCCAGGTCACCGGCTCCTCCGACGACTTCGACGTCGAGGCAGCCGTCCCGCCCGCAGAGAGCGGCCACGGCCTCCTCGAAGTCGTACGGGTCCATGGCCGCGTAGTCGACCGGCCACACCGGCTCGGGGTCCGGGACGGCGGCCGGCGGCAACTCCTCCAGGGCCGCGTCCACGACCTCGTACGCGGTCTCGACGGCTGCCGCGGCCGCCCTGGCCGCCGTCCTGCGGCTGCGACGCATGCGCAGGAGCGCCACGGCCCCGGCCACCAGCACGGCGACCGAGGCCACGGCGACCACCGGATGCCGTTCGGCGCTCCTCAGGGCCATGCGCACCGCCAGCCCGGCACCGCAGACCAGGAGGGCGAGGAACACGAAGCCGAACGCTGTCCGCCGGACGTCGAATTCGGCCCCCCGGCCCTTACGGACACTTCTGCGCACCTGTATACCCATCGCGTACCCACCCCTGCCCGTTGCGATCCGATCAAGATCACTTCCGTCTGCCCCGGGGCCGGCGGTTGACGCAGCGGCCCGGAAAACCCGGTGGTCAGCCGCGGACCGGCGTGCTCGGATGCGCACATGGAACCCGACGAGATGCTGGCCCTCTTCGACCGCGAGATGCGCGAACACGCCCGCCCCGACGGCCCCGGCACACGCGTCGAACGGGTGGGTGACGTCGTACGGCAGACCGGCGGCCCCGACGACTGGAACGGCGTGGTGTGGACGGCCCCCGACCTCTCCCCCGGCCGCGCGGAGTCGGAGATCGCGGCACAGGTGGAGCACTACACCTCCCGGGGTCTCGGCGAGTTCGAGTGGAAGCTGTACGCGCACGACAGCCCGGCCGGGCTCGGCGGACTCCTCACCGCGGCCGGTTTCGAGCCGGAGCCGCCGGAGACCCTGCTGGTGGCCCCCGTGGCGGAGCGGCCCATGTCGGTGGCACTCCCCGAGGGCGTCCGGCTGCGGAACGTGACCGACGCGGCAGGGGTCGAGCTGATGGTCCGGGCCCATGAGCTGGCCTTCGGCACCGACGGTTCGCGATTGCGTCACCAGGCCCTGGCCCGCCTCACCGACACCCCGGACACGTTCGTCGCAGTGGTCGCCATGGCGGGCGACGAACCGGTGAGTTCGGCCCGGATGGAGATGCACCCCGGTACCGGCTTCGCCGGGCTGTGGGGAGGAGGGACCGCGGCGCCCTGGCGGGGCAGGGGGATCTACCGGGCCCTGATCGCCCACCGGGCTCGCATCGCCGCCGGGCTCGGCTACCGCTTCCTCCAGGTCGACGCGACGGATCAGTCCGCCCCGATCCTGCGGCGGCTCGGCTTCACGGCCCTCAGCACGACGACGCCGTACGTGTACCGCACCGCGCCGTAGCTCGCACAAAAGAGGGAGCAACGCGCCATACCGCCCATGATGTTGCTCATGCGTGCCTACGAGATGACAACTGAGAGAAATTGTTGGCACTGGGTGCCTTGCCACCTGTCACGGAGTGCCATACGTTGAAGGAGTCCGGGCGGCCGGCGTGCAGAGACCTCTCGTACGCCGGCTGTCCCCGCAGACCACGTGTCCGCGCGCCCGGGCGCCTGCGTCACAGGCAAACCCTTCTGCTCCACCGAGCAGGCCCACAGCACCACCCGCCGAACCGACGGCACACCTCCACACCGCACCGCTCCCCTGACCACAGGGGTCCTCCGAGCGTTTCCCTCGACGCCGGAGACCCGATCTGCCGGAGGCATCACCGTGAAGGAAATCCTGGACGCGATCCAATCGCAGGACAGCACGGCCGCGGACTTCGCGGCCCTGTCCATCCCCGAGTCGTACCGCGCGGTGACCGTGCACAAGGACGAGGCCGAGATGTTCGCCGGCGTCGCCAGCCGCGACAAGGACCCCCGCAAGTCCCTCCACATCGAGGACGTGCCGGTGCCGGAGCTCGGCCCGGGCGAGGCCCTGGTGGCCGTCATGGCCAGCTCGGTCAACTACAACTCCGTGTGGACGTCGATCTTCGAGCCCGTCTCGACGTTCGGCTTCCTGGAGCGGTACGGCAAGCTCAGTGACCTGAGCAAGCGCCATGACCTCCCGTACCACGTCATCGGTTCCGACCTCGCGGGTGTCGTGCTGCGCACCGGGCCCGGCGTCAACGCCTGGCACCCGGGCGACGAGGTCGTCGCGCACTGCCTGTCCGTC
>NZ_JBHWZS010000196.1:0-16216 GCF_042728155.1 Streptomyces sp. NPDC060209 | reverse complement strand
CCCCTCCTCCGTCGTTCATACCCTCACGTCGTCCGCACGGCGCCGGCCCGCCGCTTCAGAGCTGTCCAGCACCCGCCAGAAGTCCTGGAGCCAGGTGAGCGTGTCCCGCATGACGTAGTGGTCGGAGCCCGGGCGCAGCGCGGAGAGAAGGAACGACCTGCGGCCCTCGGCCGCCGGCCCCAGCACGGTCAGACGGTCCTCGACGCTCCCGTCGGCACGCACGGGGTGCGAGCGCTCGGTGAGGTCGAGCCCGCCGGGCTCGAAAGCGTCCCCGGCTTCGGACGCGTTGCGCCAGAGCCGCGCGGTTCCGTGTTCCAGCAGGTTGCGGAACAGCGGCGACGCGTCACGTTGCGGGTCGAAGGGGTGGATCCTCGCGTCGGCCAGGGTGTCCACCAGGTGCGACGCGCCCGTGGCAGGCCCGTCGACACGGAAGCGCCCGGCCTTCCCGTCCCTCACGACGACCGCTCCGGGGCCGGTTCCGACGTCGAGCAGACCGTGCCGGACCAGCGCCCGGATACGCGACATGACCTCGGCGGCGGCGCCGTTGGCGAGCCGGTTGTGGATACGTACGTACCGCTCTAGGAAGACGCGGTGGGACGCTGGAGTGAGGCCGCCGTCGTCCACCGCGTACGAGATGACCCCGCGCAGATCCCGCCACACGCCGTCCGCG
Organism: Streptomyces sp. NPDC060209; assembly: GCF_042728155.1. Lineage (NCBI taxonomy): Bacteria > Bacillati > Actinomycetota > Actinomycetes > Kitasatosporales > Streptomycetaceae > Streptomyces > Streptomyces sp. NPDC060209. The sequence goes on along the minus strand of NZ_JBHWZS010000196.1, from coordinate 15,546 downwards.
GCGGCCTTGTGCGGGTTGTCCAGATTGCCCTGCACCGCCCACACGTGGTCGCGGTCCATGAAGTCGAGGACCGCCGCCCGGTATTCCTCGGGCGACCGTGCGGGGCCCCCGGCGAGGGGCGCGACCGTGCGCTCCCAGCTGAACCGGTTGCCGTGCGGCTGTTCGTCGAACCACCGGGGTGAGACCCACGACGCGGTGAGGCGGTCCGGACCGGGGAGGTTCTGGCACAGGGCGGCCCTGGCAGCCGCCTCCCGCTCGGTCCCGAAGACCACCCCGATCCAGCGCAGGACGGTGGCTTCCACCGGCCAGCCGGACGTGTCGGCCTCGGCCTGCGCCACCGTCACCCGGCCGTGCAGGACGGCGTCGACCACGTCGGCCAGCTCGTCCACGGCGGCCTCCAGCGGACCGAGCAGCCGCGACGGGTTCTCCGGCTGCTCGCTGTGCGGCGGCCCGCCCGCGAGGAACCCGCGGTGGACACCCGCGAGCCGGTCGCCGAGGAAGTCGGCCACATGGCCGCCGAAGAGGGTGGTGTAGTGGACGAACGCCATCTCCAGGACCACGAGCGGCAGGACGTCCCGCTCGAAGTCCAGCTGACCGGGTCCTCCGCCCGCCCTGGGGGTGCCGACACTCCTCCGCAGCTGGTCCAGTGCCGTGGGCGTCAGGAACACCCCCCGGTGTTCCAGGCGGGCCGGGTCGGCCTCCTTGTGGTTGTCGGGGCGGGCGAAGGTGAACAGGCCCGTCTCGCTGAAGGCCAGCAGCTTCGCGGGCTCGGCTCCGCTCGGCCGGTAGCGCAGGCCGCCCTGCCCGTCGGGTTCGAAGCTTCCCCCTCGTCCCTCCGTGAGGAAGAGGATCTCGTCGATGGCGGTGAGCCCCATGCCGGCGATGCCCACGACGCGGCCGGCGTCACTCACCTCGGCCGTCAGAGCCTTGTCCAGCGGGTAGGCGTACGGGACATAGGCGGCCCCGGTGCGCCGAGCGAAGTCCGCCAGCGCCAGCGACCGCGCGGACCGGCGCGGATCGTGGTGGGTGTGACCCGTCACCATCAGCACCTGGTCGCAGGGGAAGACGACGCCGTCGGCCCCGTGCACCGTCAGCCCCTCGCCGTGCCGCCGAACGTCCACGACCTCCTTGTGGTCGAGGAACACCTCGACGCGCGGATGCGCGCGCAGTTCGCGGACGTAGGCGTCGAACATGTCCTGGAGCGCCATGCCGTGGACATAGCGCTTGGGCCAGTCCTCCGGGCCGATGTCGAGGTCGGGGTGGCCGGTCCGGAGGAACAGGCGCCGGCACCACTCGTGGAGGTCGGGGCGCTGATCGGGGTGGCGCAGGGGCCCGGCGCCCTTCACCGATTCGTCGGCGGCGAAGGACACCTGATTGCCGATGCGGTTCAGATAGCTCGTCCTGGGCTGTGTCGGGCTGTGCGCCTCCCCGGAGCCGAACTCCCCGGTGCGTTCGAAGACCCGTATCTCCAGCGAGCGTCCCGGACCGAGGCGGTCCATGCCTGCCGACAGCCGTTCCAGGGCGTACGTGGCGCGGGGCCCGCCACCGACGACGGCCAGCCGGTGGACCTCCGGTGTGCCGGTCACGCGGCCTCCCCGGGCCCGGAGCGCACGGGAGCGCCCCGTCCGTGACCGGAGAGCGCCTCGCCGAGCGCCGTGAGGAACCTGTCGATGTCCCGCTCGTCCATGGCACCCATGGTGGAGAGGCGGAAGAAGCCCCCGGCCAGCTGGTCCTGGGCCGCGTAGATCACGAACCCGGCCCGCTTGCAGGCATCGTGCAGGCTCTCGTACGGCATCTTGCCGGGCAGCCGGATCGCGCTCAGGCTCACCGCGCGGTGCTCGGGCTCGAGCATGATGTGCAGGCCCTGTTCGGTCAGGCCGGCGCGCAGCCGCTCGGCGAGGGCGCGATAACGCGCGCCCCTCGCGGCGACGCCCTCGGCGAGTGCGAGGTCGAGGGCCGCCTCGAAGGCGTAGAACACGGGGACCGATGGTGTGAAGGCCGGCGCACCGGCCTTCTCCTGGGCTCTGAAGTGCCGGTTCAGGTCGAGGTAGTACGTGTGCGCGGGGTGAGCGGCCAGGGCGTCGAAGTCACGCCGGGAGGCGCAGACGAAGGAGACGCCCGGCATTCCCTCCAGGCACTTGTTCGCTGTCCCGACCAGCCAGTCGACGTGGTCCCGCGTGATGTCCAGGGGCTCCGCGCCCACACTGCTTATGGCGTCCACGATGGTGCGGCGCCCCAGCTCGTGGGCCACCGCGCCGATGCCGGAGACGTCGTTGAGCATTCCGGTGCTCGTCTCGTGGTGCACCACGGCGACATGGGTGAGGGACGGGTCGGCGGCCAGTGCGCGGCCGACCGCCGCCGGCTCCACGGGGGTGCCCCAGCCGAGGTCGAGACGGGTGACGCGGATACCGTGGACGCTCGCGATGTCGAACAGCCGCTTGCCGTAGTGGCCGTTGTCGACCACTAGCAGCCCTCCGTCCGCCGGGATCGCCGAGGTCACGGCAGCCTCGAGCGCGGCTGTGCCGGAGCCGGTGAGCAGCACCGACGTGTGATCGGCGCCGCCCCCGCACACCGCGGTGGCCTTGTGCCGGATCCGGTTCATGAGCTCGCCGAACTCCGGCTCGCGGTGGCACATGTCAGGGCCGCCGAGCGCACCGCGCACCACTTCGGCCGTGTTCACCGGACCGGGGTTCATCAGCACCAGGCGGCGCCCGGTGAGGGCGGGTTCGGCCGGGACGGCGGGGGAGTCGCCGGTCACGAGGCGATCATCTCCTGGAATCGGGCGGCCGAAGCCGGCGGCGGCAGGGCCGGGCGCCCCAGCCCGGGGTCGGAATACGAGGCGATGCGTACGCGGATCAGAGAGGGCCCGACGTGCACCAGCTGTTTCTCCAGCGCGGCCACCAGTCCTTCGGGGCCCGTCACCTCGGCGGCCTGTTCGTAACCGCAAGCAGCCGCCACCTCGGTGAAGTTCAGATGCGCGGAGCCGGTCGGCTGGCCGCCGGTCGACTCGTACGACTCGTTGTCGAGGATGATGTGCAGCAGGTTGGGCGGTCCCAGCCGGCCGATCGTTGCCATGGCCTCCAGGCGCATGAGCGCGGCGCCGTCGCCGTCGAGCACGACGACCTGGCGGGCGGGCGCGTGCAGGGCGACGCCCAGGGCGATGCTGGAAGCACAGCCCATGGAGCCGACGACGTAGAGATTCCCGGGCCGGTCCCAGTCGTGCTCCAGTTCCCGGGCCGTCTTTCCGGTGGTGGCGACGACCAGGGCCCCTTCGCCGACGACACGCATCACGTGGGCGATGGCCTCGCTGCGCAGCATGTTCCCGCCGGCCGGCGCCTCCGCCCGCGCTACGCGCCCCCGGCCGGCTCCGGCCGGGGGCACGTAGGGGGCGACGGCCCCCTTGCGGACGACGAAGGCGAACGGCAATCCCGTGTCCCGCATGTGAGCGTCGGCCACCAGCAGGCGCTCGCGCAGGGCCTCCTCGTCCTGCGGCAGGATCTCGTTCCGGATCTCCATCGCCGTCAGGAGGTCCGAGGTGATCCGGCCCATCAGCTCGTGCTGGGGTTCGTCGGGCGAGCCCGGCTCCCCGCGCCAGGTGACGAACAGCAGGACGGGCAGGCGCAGCGTGTGGCACAGCGAGGTCAGCGGATTGACCGCGTTGCCGAGACCCGAGTTCTGGAGGATGACGACGGGGCGCCGGCCTGCCAGACGTGACCCGGCGGCGATGGCCACCGCCTCGCCCTCGTTGGCGGCGATGAGGTACTGGTCGGGGCAGGTGTCCTGAAGGCAGCTGATCACAGGGCCGAGGAAGGAGCAGGGCACTCCGGTGAACGGACCGAATCCCGCCTCGTCCAGGAGTGCGACGACCTTCGCGGGGTCAAGAATCGCGCTCAAGCCGTCACCTGCTCGGACACCAGCGCGCGCAGCTCACGCAGCTCGTCCTGCGAACGCACATGCGTCCATCCCTCCGCGACGCCGGTCGCCCGGACCGTCCAGCCTGTGGCGATGAGGTCGGACAGCAGGTCGGCCAGGGACACCGGGTGGTCCTGGCCCATGGCGCGCTTCTCCGCCGCCTGCTGGAGCGCGGTGAACCCACGCGCCGAGAAGGAGACGAGGCCGGTGAACTCGCCGTTCGCCGGACCGGCCACCTTCTCACCGAGAGCCGTCACGACATGCCCGCGGGTGCCGGCGAGCAGCCGGCCGCCGATGCTCTTCGAGGAGAGGGCCACCGGTACGCCGCCCCGCGCGGCCACATCCACCAGGACCGCGACATCAGCGGTCGAGGTCGTCAGCCGGTTGAGGGAGTCGGCGTCGGCGAATACGTCGTCGGTGCTCACCAGGGTCCGTCCGGCGAACCCGGTCGGCACCCCGGCCAGCGCCGCAGCCGCGTCCCCGGACGTCTGCCCGGCGCCCCCCGGGGCCTCCACCACATCGGCGACCCCGCTCTCCTTCAGCGCGTCGGTACGCAGCAGGGCGAGACCGGAGCGGGAGTCGTCGGCGGGATCCCGCAGGGCAGCGGTGGGTGCTCCGGGCACGATCACCGCCCGGGTGCCCGGGCCGCGCTCGCGGACGAACCGCTCCTCGTCCGCCTTCAGCGCGGCCATGCCCTGGAGGTCGAAGACCGTGGCGAGCGGCGCGATGCGCTTCTCGATCCCGGTGGTGCGCCCCTCCTCGAGGATCTTGCCGAACACCTCGGTGACCGCACTGATCCCCGCGCGCAGCCCGTGATTGGCGTAGATGACCATCTTGGCGCCCGCGGCGCCGAGTTCGTCCGCGGTGATCGTGTGATAGGTGGTGGGCACCACGACGACGGGCAGGTCGAGGCGCCAGCGCCGGAGGAACTCGAGGATGGGGTCCGGGGACGAGCCCTTGGCGTGAATCAGCACCGCGTCCGCTCCGGACTCGGCGTAGGCCTCGCCCCGCTTCAGGGCCTCCTCCATCCCGTGTCCGGCGATCAGGGCCTCGATACGGGCGATCACCATGAGGTCGGAGCCGCGCTGCGCGCTCTTGGCGGCCTCGACCTTTCCGCAGAACTCGTCGAGTCCCGCGAGCTCCTGGCGGCCCGGGATGAAGCTGTTGACCTTGGGGAAGACCTTGTCCTCGATGCTGACGGCGGCCAGCCCGGCGGCTTCGTAACGCCGAATCATGTGCATGACGTTGAGGGCATTTCCGTACCCCGCGTCGCAGTCGGCCACGACGGGGACGTCGACCGTGCCGGCGAGCGAACCGGCGATGGACAGCAATTCGGCCATCGTCAGCAGGTCGGTGTCGGGCAGTCCCTGGGACGCCGAGATCTCCAGCCCGCTCGACCAGACGCCGTCGAACCCCGCGCGTTCCGCCAGCCGCGCTCCCAGAGGGTTGTGCGCACCGACGATCCGGACCACCCCCGGCCGTGCGAAGAGCTCCCGCAGCTGGGTCGCTCCGCTCGTGCCGGCACTGTTTTCCCTGACGGCTTCCATACTGCCCCCTGCTTTCCTGTGATGTCCGGGCTGTCGTGCCCGGGTGTGTGCCGGTATCGCGTCGTCGCTGTTGTCACGGTGATGGACCCGGGTCCTCATCCGTAGTCGAAGGTGTCCGGGTCCGGCCCCCCGCGCCGGCCGGAGTCCAGGTCCGCGATCGCGGCCATCTCGACCTCGTCCAGGTCGAAGTCGAAGACGCGGAGGTTCTCGGCGATGCGGCTCGGCGTCGCCGACTTGGGGATGACCAGATTGCCCAGCTGGAGGTGCCAGCGGATGGCCACCTGGGCCGGGGAACGGCCGTGTGTCCGCGCTATCTCCTTGAGGACCGGAAGGTCCAGGAGACCGTGCCCCGAACCGAGTGGGCTCCAGGCCTGCGTGACGATGCCGTGGGCCGCATGGAACTCGCGCAGCTCCCGCTGCGGGAACAGGGGGTGGAGTTCCACCTGGTTGACGGCCGGCACGATGTCGCAGGTCTCCATCAGCCGGGTGAGGTGCCCGGCCGTGAAGTTGGAGACCCCGATCGCGCGCGCTCTGCCGTCGGCGTGGATCTTCTCCAGCGCGCGCCACGTCTCCACGTACCGGTCGCGCATGGGAAGCGGCCAGTGGATGAGGTACAGATCGACGTGGTCCAGCCCGAGGCGCTCCAGACTCGCGTCGAAGGCCCGCAGCGTCTCCTCGGTTCCGTGGTCGCCGTTCCACAGCTTGGTCGTCACGACGATCTCGTCGCGCGGGATGCCGGAGTCGGCGACGGCGGCCCCGATGCCCCGCTCGTTGCGGTAACTGGTGGCGGTGTCGAAGCTGCGGTATCCGGCCTCCAGCGCGGTCGCGACGACGGACCCCGCCTGCTCGTCCGGGACCTTCCACATGCCCAGTCCCAGCCGGGGGACCGTGACGCCGGTGTTGAGGGCGACTTCGTTCTTCACGCCCCCTCCTTCAGCCCGAGGTCGACCGGCAGGGAGTAGCAGCCGTGCAGATGGGTGGTGGTCCGGAAACGGATCTCGTCCTCCGGGACCGCGAGCTTCATGTCCGGGTAGCGCGTCACCAGGTGTTCCAGGACGACCTCGAGCTCGATCCGGGCCATCGCGGCGCCCAGGCACACGTGGATCCCGTGGCCGAATGCGAGGTGACGCGGACTGCGCGGACGGTCGAGGTCGATCACGTCGGGGTCGGGGAAGGCCGCCGCGTCCCAGTTCGCCGCCTGGACCGAGGCGATGACGCCCTCACCCGCGCGGATGGTGACGCCGCCCAGCTCCACGTCCTCGACGGCCACCCGCCGCGGCGAGTCCCGGACGATGGCGTGGTACCGCAGCAGTTCCTCCACGAGCACCGGGATGACCGAGGGGTCCTTACGGGCCCGCTCCGCGAGGTCGGGGCGCCGGATGAGTGTCAGGGCCGTCAGCTCGATCTGGTGGGCCGTGGTCGAGAAGCCGGCGAAGAGCAGCAACGCCACGAAGGACACCAGTTCGATGTCACTCAGCTCCGGATGGTCGCTGATCATCATGCTCAGCAGGTTGCCGTCGGGCTCGGCACGCTTGAGCTCGATCAGCTTCAACACGTACTGGAGAAGCTCCAGTTTGGCGTGGTCGCGCTCCTCCGACTCCAGCTCGTCGTGCGCGAGCACGATCCTGACGTTGCGTTCGAAGAAATCCAGTTCGTCGGCCGGAACTCCGAGCAGCAGGCTGATGGCCGTGGCGGGAATGGGGGTGGAGAACTCCTTGACGAGGTCGACCGGCTGGGGGAGAGCCTCGATGGCCTCACACCGCTCCCGGGTGATCCGTTCGATGTCGGGGCGCATCCGGGCGATGCGCTTGGGCGTGAACTCAGCCGCCACCATGCCCCTCAGCCTCGGGTGCTCGGGCGGGTCGGCGTGCGTCATGCTCAGGGGCAGATCCGTCCCGCCCGGCAGGTTCCAGCGGGGAAAACCCGGCGCCTTCGGATTCACGCTGAAGCCCGGAAGGGTGAGGATCTCGCGGACCAGTTCATAGCTCGTCGCCAGCCAGGCCGACGTACCGTCGGGCAGGGCCACCTGGGCCAGCGGGCTCTCCTCGCGCAGCTTCGTGACCGCCTCCGGCGGGGCGAACGGGCAGCCGGCGGGGGCACCTTGGGGCAGCTCGGGCACACCCTGTCGGTCCGAGGCGCCGGCGTTCACATCAACAGTCATCTGTTCCACCACTTCAGAGCTCGTTGCTGGACTGCTTGCTTCTTGCGGGCTCACCACTTCACGACGGCGGCGCACGCCGCCGTTCCGCCACCGAGGCCGGCGAGCATCACGCGGTCACCTCGCCTGATGCGCCCCTGCTGCACCTCGATGGCGAGGGTCAGGGGGATGGAGGCGGCCCCGGTGTTCCCGAACCGGTCCGCCGACAGCGCCACCTTGCCCGGAGCCGCACCGAGCCACTTGGTGCACAGTTCGACCATGCGCGGGCTTCCCTGGTGCAGTACGAAGCGGTCGATGTCGGCCAGCGTCAGCCCGGCCTCCTCGCACGCCTGGTGTGCCACGACCGGCAGAGCAGTCTCGGCCCAGGTCACGACCGCGCGCCCCTGCATCTCGAACCGGTCGGCGAACGGGTCCGCCGTGTTCCGCAGGGGCAGCGCGCTGCCACCGGCGCGCACCCGCACGAGGTCCAGGTGCTCGGGCTGGCACCGGGCCACGACACTGATGAGCCCGGAATCCTCGGTCGGCGGCTGGAGTATGACGGCGCCGGCGCCGTCGCCGAACAGGCTCACCGTCCTGCGGTCCGCCGGATTGACGATCGAGGAGTACTTGTCGGCACCCACGAGGGCCAGCGGGCCGCGGCGGCGCCACCCCTCGGCCGCACCGAGCCCGTAGAGGAACCCGGCACAGACACCGTTGACGTCGAAGGCCGGGATTCCCGTGAGGCCCAGGCGCGCCAGGACGAACGCCGCCGTCGGAGGCTGAGGCTGGTCCGGTGTGGAGGTGCAGACGATCACTCCGGCCAGGTCCTCGCCGCGCAGGCCCGCGTCCTCCAGGGCCATGGACAGCGCCCTGGCCGCCAGCGCGGACGTCGGCTCGTCGGAGGCCGCGTACCTGCGCTCCTCCACACCGGTGCGGTCGACGACCCATCCGGGGTCCGCGCCACTCCACCGGGAGATCGTCTCGTTGTCGATGCGCAGACCGGGGACGTGCCATCCCAGGCCCGCGACCCCCAGCCCCTGCTCAGCTGTCTTCATCGGTATGCCTCGTAGACCTTCTCTAGGATGCGGGCGGTGACACGGGAGCCGGCTCCCGAGGGAGCCGGGGCACCGGGTGGCGTGTCCGTGCCGTACCGCGGCCGGCTCAGCGCACGGGCGACGGCCGCCGCCTGCGGTTCGGCACAGCGGACCGCGGCCTCGCCGCACCGGAACCGGTTCATGAGGAACAGGCCACGGCACCCCGGAGCCTCCAGGGCCAGGCCGAGCCGGCCCTCGCGCAGCACCCGTCGCGCCTCGGCCGGCAGATGCGGCGAGCTCTCGCTGAAGCCCGTCGCCGCGATGACCGCGTCGAACTTCTCCGAGGTCCCGTCGGCGAACCGCACCGACTCCTGCTCCAGGGCCTCGACGCGGCTGTACACGCGCAGGCGGCCATGGCTCAGATGCGGCAGGAAGTGGTCGCTCAGCACAGGGGTGGAGGTGGCCAGCGGCTTGCCGGGCCTCGGCAGGCCGTAGCCGGCGTAGGAGCCCGTGAGCCGCCGCACGACCGACTCCGCCGCTTTCGCGGTGAGCCCGCCGACCAGGGGGACACGCCGCAGCAGACCGTCCGACGAGTGGTCGACCGGCTTGCCCAGGATCATCTTCGGCAGATGCCACTTCGGCGTCCGGATGCTGATGCCGACACCGGCCGCCGCCGTGACGAGGTCGCAGGCGATGTCGACGGCGGAGGCGCCGTTGCCCACCACCAGAACGTGCTTGCCGCGATACGGCTCGGGGTTGCGGTAATCCGACGAGTGCGCGTACGCGTACGTCGGATCGGCGGCCACCGGTACCTGGGGGCCCCGGGGTTCACCGTTGTGCCCCGTGGCGTCGACGACGGCGTCGAACGCCGCCTCGGCGTCCGAGCCGTCGGGCTCCACCCAGCGGACCTTCCAGGCACCGTCCGGCTGCCGCTCGACCGAGGTCACCCGGCACTCCCAGTGGCGCTCGGCGCCCTCGCACTCGGCGGCGACCTCCTCCAGATAGGCCGCGTAGCGTGAGTGGTGGAGGTACTGGACCGTTGCCTCGGCACGGATGGGGCTGCCGGTGAAGGAACTCAGCTCCCGTGACGTGTTCAGGTACAGGGCGTCGTACACCCGGCTCCGCGGTGAGGAGGAGTTCCACAGGCCTCCGGCTTCGCGGTCCTCGGAGAGCCAGTGCAGGGACCCGGCCGGAAGGTGCCGCTGGAGTTCGCGTACGGCGGCGATGCCGCAGATGCCCGAACCGATGACACAGACCTTCACCGTGACCGTCCCCCCGAGGTGCCGGGATCCACGAACAGTTCGGAGCCCTCGCGGTGGCGGTGGAGCTTCTTGGCGTAGTCGTAGGCGGGCACTTCGATGTACCGGTAGATCGGGATGGCGAGAAGGATGATGAGGATGAAGTACGTGAGCGCGAGGGGTATCTGGTAGAGCGCCCCGCCCAGCGTCCCGGTCGGCAGCGACAGCGCCCCGGACAGCCAGCGGACGACGAACGGCCCCGTCGGGAGGAAGACGAGGAGCTGGATGGCGTACATCCCGTAGGAGAGCTTGCCCAGTTCGACGAAGAGCCGGCGGCGCAGGAGCGAGGGCCGCCCGGCGAAGTCCGCCTGGGCCAGGGCGATCACCAGGATCGTCAGCGGGACCATTCCGACCGCGGTGCGCTGGAGGGGCCCCGGGACGTACGTGCCGATCAGATAGGCGACGGCGCACAACGACCAGGCCCAGCGGAGCCGGACGGTGGGCAGCACTCCCCGCATCAGCAGGATGCAGGCGATCATGCCGACCAGGAACTCCAGGAAACGGTACGGCGGGAACGGCAGGGTGAACCAGTAGGCCAGGTCGCCGCCCTTCGAGCCCGTGCTCATGTACGTCTCGTGCCCGCCGGTGCCGGTGACCGCGAAGTACTTCATCACGTACAGCGGCAGGGCGAACTCGAGGAGGACCGCGCAGCCCAGCAGCCAGTACAGGGACCGGGTGGGCAGCCTGCGGACAAGGAAGAGGGCCACCGGGAAGAGGAGGTAGAAGAAGCCCTCCGTGCTGAGCGACCAGGTCACGGGGTTGACCCCGTGGTAGATGTCCTGGAACGGCACCCACGACTGGAGCAGCGTCAGATGGAGCACCACGTTGCTCACGCTGATCGGCATGCCGATCAGGAGGATGGCTCCGATGGCCAGCAGGGACGTGAACAGGTAGACGGGGACGAGTTTGCCGACGCGCTTCGCCGCGAAGTTGGCCATGCTCGTGCCCTGGCGGGTGGTGAGTGCCAGGACGAATCCGCTGAGGATGAAGAAGCTCCCCACGGCGAAGTTGCCGCTCATGGTCAGGAAGCGGGGCCGCGAGAGCGACGCGAACTCCAGGTGGCCGCTCTCGCCGAACACCATCCTGAAGGTGGTGAAGTGGAAGAAGAACACCAGGATGGCGGCCATTCCCCGCAGGCCGGTCAGGGAATCGAGCAGTGGTGGGCCCCCCTTGGGCCGGAGCTGTGGGGTCTCGACCGGCACCTTCACAGGGCTTGGCGTGGTCATCCAGGTACTCCCGTTTGCTTCGTCTCTCGTAGGTCTTCCGGCGGCGCCGGCGATCCGGTGGTCGGGCCTTCAGGCCGTACGGGGGCCGGCGGGCCGGGTGGTCAGCACGCGAAGACCAGGGCGGTGTTGTGACCGCCGAAGCCGAACGACGTGGCCAGTGCGACGCGGTGGTCGAGTGCTCGGGGCTCCGTGCGCACCAGGTCCAGGTCGATCCCGTCCCCGGGCCGTTCGAGGTTGCGGACCGCGGGGACGAGCCCGTCGCGCAGGGTGAGTACGGTCGCGACCGCCTCGACGGCTCCGGAGGCGCCCAGCAGGTGCCCCGTGCACGACTTCGTGGCCGTCACCGCCGGGCGGTGGCTGCCCAGCGCGCGGTTCATGGCGCGGGACTCGGCCAGGTCTCCCGCCGGTGTCGCCGTCCCGTGGCTGTTCACATGGCCGATGTCCGCTGCCGTCACACCGGCGTCGCGCAGTGCCGTCTCGATGCTCCGCGCGGCACCGCTGCCCGAGGGGTCGGGGGCCATGAGGTGGTACGCGTCGGAGGTGGTGCCCGCACCCAGCAGCCTGCCCAGGACCGCGGCTCTCCGGGCCTCGGCGTGCTCGGCCCGCTCCAGCACCAGCATGCCCGCGCCCTCGCCCAGGACGAAGCCGTCACGGTCCTGGTCGAACGGCCGGCTGGCGGCCGAGGGGTCGTCGTCGCGGCGGGAGAGCGCGCGCAGCTGGGCGAAGCCGGCCAGAGTCATCGGATGCAGGCAGGAATCCGCTCCGCCCGCCACGACGACGTCCGCCCGATTCAGCCGCAGCAGATCCAGGGCCATGGCGATGGCCTCCGAACCTGAGGCGCAGGAGCTGACGGGCGTGTGGGCCCCCGCCAGCGCCCCCAGGTCCATGGCCACCTTGGCTGCCGCGGCGTTGGGCATCAGCTGGGACATGAGGTACGGACTGATGCGATGCGGCCCCTGCTCCTGAACGAGCGCGAACTGCCCGGGGACCGCCTGCACGCCGCCGATGCCGGTGCCGATCACCACAGCGAGCCGCTCCGGCGCCACATCGGTGGCCTTCGCCTGGTGCCAGGCCTCTCGGGCGGCGATCAGTGCGAGTTGCTGGACGCGCTCTATCGTCCGTGCGGTCATCCTGTCGAGGCGGCCCTCGACGTCGGCGGTTCCCGCGAGCCGGGTCGGCAGCCCCTCGAACCCGGGTCCGTCCAGCAGCCTGATGCCGGACCTGCCGGACAGCAGGGCGCGGTAGAAGCTCTCCGCGTCCGTGCCGATGGGTGTGACGGCGCCCGCCCCCGTGACGACGACGCTCATGACGCCGCCTTGTGCTCGGCCAGGTAGTCCAGGACCGCCTCGACGTCGCGCAGTTCGTTCACGATCTCGTCGGGGATCTGGACGCCGAACCGGGTCTCGCAGGCGACCATCAGCTCGATCTTCGCCACCGAGTCGATGTACAGGTCGTCGACCAGATCGGCCTCCGGGACGACCGAGTCCTTCGGCAGACCGGTGATCTCGGCGATGAGCGAGGCCATCAGCTCCAGGTTCGCCGCCTTGTCGGCATCGGCCCCGGCCGCGGTGTCCGGCCGGCTGTCCGTGATGTCGGACGCAGTCATCTGTGACTCCCATCGAAGAGTGGTGTGTCGGGGTGGTCCGGGGCGGGCCGCTCCCCGCCGGACCGGCAGGTGCCGGCCGGGGCCGATCTCACTTGGCGGCCAACGCCGCGCCCTTGACGGCGAATTCGGGAGCGAGCTCCTGGCCCGACAGGGCACCGATCTCGCGCATGATCCGGTCGGTGTACTGCCGGCGGCTGAAGCTCTGCTTCTCCCGGCCGGCGTATTCGTGGGGCGTGAGCGGTTCACCGAAGTGCACTTCGAACGAGGTCCGCTTCAGCAGCAGCCGCCCCGGACGCTGCACCCGGTCGGTGTCGACCAGGCCGCACGGCACCACGGGCGCCCCCGTCGTCAGCGACAGCCACGCGGCCCCCGTCTGACCCCGGTACAGCCGGCCGTCCGGCGAGCGCGTGCCCTCGGGGTGGATCCCCACGCCTGCTCCCTGATCGAGGAGTTCACGACTGGTCTCCAAGGCGGCGACACCGCCTCGGCCACCGTCCCGGCGGACCGGGATCATGCCGACCTGCTCGAAGAACCAGCTGCTGACGCGTCCCCTGAGCCCCTTCCTGCCGAGCCGTTCGGCCTTGCCCACGAAATACACGGGACGCGGCACGAAGACACTCAGGAAGATGTGGTCCGAGAACGACAGGTGATTCGCCGCGACGACGAATGGCCCGGATTTCGGTATGTGGGCCATGCCTGTGATGCGGGGCCGGAAATAGGCGACTGCCAGGCCCGACAGAATCTTGCGCGTGATCTCACGGCCGGCCATTACTTCCCCCAAGGCAGAATTCATTCTCGGGTCCGCGTCGGACACCGTCTCGGCGGCCCACTATGTCGAAGTACCCGAACCCAACTCAAGGCCGATTCGAGGGGCTTTACCGTGCGCGCACATTCGCTTTAGCGAGGCGCGCGGTACCTGGTAAGCCAGGCGCGACCCCAGGCCGCCGGAACGATCGAGCACGCCCCGTCGAGCGGTCCCGAGCAGGCCGAGAACCGTTGCCCCTGGCACCGGCTCGGATATCGTCGCGGCGTTCCATCCCCACCGGCGCGGAGTTCTAGGCGGTTCGCATGTCACGTATCGACGACTCGAGTATCGGCGGCAGCACGCCGCCCGAAGCCGTGCCCCCCGGCAGGGACTTCGAGCCGCGAAGAGCATGGCTGACACTCGCCGTCGTCGCCCTGGGCGCCATGATGGTCTCGCTCGACGGCACCGTCGTCCTGCTCGCCCAGCCCGCGCTCCAGGACGACCTCGGGGCGAGCCTGGAGCAGGTCCAGTGGGTCACGACCGGCTATCTCCTCGCGGTCGGCAGCCTCCTGGTGATCTCCGGGGGCATCGGCGACCGGATCGGCAACCGATGGGCCTTCCTGATCGGTGTCACCGGCTTCGCCGTGACCTCGGGGCTCATCGCCGGGGTCCACGACGCGGGTTGGCTGATCGGCCTGCGGGTGCTGCAGGGACTCAGCGGAGCGGTGCTCCAGCCGGCCACACTCGGGCTGCTGCGGGAGACCTTCCCGGACGACCGGCTCGACATGCCCATCGCCATCCGCAGCGCCGCGATCGCCGCATCCACCGCGGCCGGCCCGGTGGTCGGCGGGCTGCTGGTCGAGCACGTCTCCTGGCGAGCGGTCTTCATGATCAACCTCCCGCTGGGGTTCCTGACCGTGGTGGCGGGTGCGCTTCTGTGGCGCGGCAGGCCCGCGCGCCGCGTCACCCGGCCGGGCCGGCGCGGATTCGACTTCGTGGGCGCCGCCGTCCTGGCGACGGTCCTGTTCGCCCTCTTCTTCAGCGTCTCCAAGATCACCTCCTACGGGCTGCTCGACCTGCGCAGTGCCGGGCTGGTCGTCGTCGTGGTCGCCCTCACATGGGTCTTCACCCGCATCGAGAAGCGCGTCCGAGACCCGCTCATGCCTCCCGCGCTTCTGCGGGCGCCGGCGCTCGGCATCGGGTTCTTCCTGGTCATCACGTTGTCGTTCGCCATGATCGGCACGCTCTTCGTCCTCTCCTACTACGTGCAGAACCAGTTGGGGCTCGATCCGGTCGCGGGCGGCATCCACGTGCTTCCGCTCACCGGGACCCTGATCGTCGCCGCCGCGCTGTCGGGCTTCGCCATGCGGCGGGCCGGGCCCCGTGCGGTGGTCGGCGTGGGGCTCCTGGTCACCGCCGGCGCCACCTACGGGCTGTCCCGGCTCGGGCCCCACGCCGGTTCGCTGGAGCTGAGCCTGCTGCTGTTCGCCCTGGGAACGGGACTCGCGCCCGCCCTGGTCGGAACCACCAAGATCATCGTGTCGAACGTGCCACCGGCGCTGGGAGGACTGGCGGGCGGGCTGCACCAGACCGGCATGCAGATCGGCAGCGGCATCGGCATCGCGGTGATGGGCACGATGCTCGGCAGCCGCGCCGAGGTCCTCGTGCGCGCCGAACTCGACCGGGCCGGCAACCCCCCTGTGGACCCCGACGTCGTGTCCCGGGCGATCGGCGAGGCATCGGTCGGCCTCCACCGTCCTGTCCCCGGCATGCCCGCCGAACTCGCGTCCGCCTGGGAGCGGCTGAGCTCCTCCGTCTTCATGGACGCGATGGCGTACGCCCTCGGCGCGGCGGTGGCCGTGGCCCTCGCGGGGGCAGTCGTCGCCGCAGTGGGAGTGCGCGGCAAACGCACCTGACGTTTCGTCCCCAGCCCTTTTCGGACAACGCCCCGTCCGCGCGGCCCCCCGCCGCGCGGGCGGGGCGGGTTGTTTTTTTAGGCGGGCATAAGTGGAGACGGCGGTGGGAATTGAGTATTTAATAA
>NZ_JBHWZS010000195.1:0-16279 GCF_042728155.1 Streptomyces sp. NPDC060209 | reverse complement strand
CCTCGGCCTTCAGTAGCGGGGACAGGATTTGAACCTGCGACCTCTGGGTTATGAGCCCAGCGAGCTACCGAGCTGCTCCACCCCGCGTCGTTGTGTTCAAACCGTACCACGACGCGGGGTGGACCTTTCTCAGCTGCCCTGGTCGTCGCCCGCCGGCTTCTCGGCGCCCTCGGTGCCCGAGGAACTGCCGGCCTTGGGCTGAGCCGCCGCAGCCCGCTCGAGCGCCTCCTGCAGGTCCGCCTGGGCCTTGCCGTAGGCCTCCCAGTCCTGCTCCTTCAGAGCGGCCTCGCCGGCCGTGTACGCCTTCTGGGCGTCCGCGATGGCCTTCTTCAGAGCCGCGTCACCGGTGGCCGGCGGCTCCGTGGTGTCACCCGGTGGCTCGGTCGGTTCCGTCGGCGGCGTGGTCGTATCGGAGCCCTCGACCCCGAAGACCGCGTTGAGCGCCTCCCCGAGACTGTTCTCGAAGACGATCTTCGACCCGTACGAGGCGGCCACCTTGCGCAGCAGCGGATAGTTCTGCGTGCCACCGCGCGTGTAGACCGGTTCGATGTAGAGGAACCCTCCGTCGAGCGGCACGGTCAGCAGATTGCCGTACTCGATGTCCGAGTCGGTGCCCTTGAGGTTTCTCACGAACTCGGCGACGTCGTCGTTGCCGTTGAGCTCACTCTGTACCTGGCCCGGCCCCTTGACCGTGGTGGTGACTCTCAACAGCCTTATCGTGCCGTAGTCCTTGCTGGCCGCGTCCGCGTCCACCGCCATGAACGCCCCCAGGTCGGGACGCCCCTTCGGGGTGAACGTCGTGGTCAGCGAGAACTTCTGCGTGTCCTGGCCCGGCATCTTCATGCTCAGGTAGTACGGCGGAACGGCCCCGGGCTCCTTGTTGGTGGGGTCGTCCGGCACCTGCCAGGCGTCACTGCCACTGTAGAACTGCGCGGGATCCTGCACGTGGTAGCGCGTGAGCAGCTCACGCTGGACCTTGAACAGGTCCTGCGGGTAGCGCAGGTGGTCCATCAGGTCCTGCGGGATGTCGTCCTTGGACTTCACGGTCCCGGGGAAGGCCTTGCGCCACGTCTTGAGCACCGGGTCCTCGGTGTCCCACTCGTAGAGCTTCACCTTGCCGTCGTACGCGTCGACGGTGGCCTTCACCGAGTTGCGGATGTAGTTGACCTGGTTCTGCTGGGCGACGACCGCGCGCTGGTTGGTGGTCAGCGAGTCGGCCGTGGTGTCACCGAGCGTCGTACGCGAGGCGTACGGATAGCCGTTGGTCGTGGTGTACGCGTCGACGACCCACTGGATCCGGTTGCCGACGACCGCCGGGTAGGCGTCGCCGTCGATCGTCAGCCAGGGGGCGACCGCCTCGACGCGCTCCTTGGGCGTGCGGTTGTACAGGATCCGCGAACCCTCGCCGATGGCTCCGGAATACAGTATCTGCGGCTCGCTGAAGGACACCGCGTAGGCCGCCCGGTTGAAGGCGTTGGAGAGACTGACCCCGCTGTCACCCTTGTAGCTGGTGGTCTTCTCGCCGTCCTCCTCGTAGTCGAGCTCCTTCTGGGGCCCTCCGACGATGGAGTACTGCTCGGTCTTCTCGCCGTAGTAGATCCGCTGCTCGTACTTCGGCAGCTCACCGGTGGTCGGCAGACCCGACTCGGTGAAGTCCGGGGAGCCCGCCGGGTTGGTGCCCGTCGTGGTGCCCCGGGCCGCGATGGCACCGTAGCCGTGGGTGTACGTGAAGTGGTCGTTGATCCAGTTCCGCTTGGGCAGGCCGTCGAGGTTGAGCTCGCGCAGACCGATGACGGTGTCCTGCTCCTTGCCGTCCTTGCCCTTGTAACGGTCGACGTCCAGCGTCTTGGGGAACTGGTAGTAGTTCCTCTTCTGCTGGAGCTGCTGGAAGGCCGGGGAGACGACGTTCGGGTCCATCACCCGGTAGCTCGCGGCTTCGTTCGCGGACGCGCGGAGCTTGGCCGCGTCCGTCGTCGTGCTCTTGCCGGAGTAGTCGTCCACCTTCGCGTCGTCGATGTCGTAGGCATCACGCGTCGCGTCGATGTTCTTCCGGATGAACGGCGCTTCCTTGGCCTGCTCGTTGGGCTGGACCTGGAACTTCTGCACGATCGCCGGATAGAGGCCGCCGATCAGGATCGCCGACAGCACCATCAGGCCGAAGCCGATGACCGGCAGCTGCCAGGTGCGCCGCCAGAGGGTCGCGAAGAAGAGCACCGCGCAGATGACGGCGATGCAGAACAGAATCGTCTTCGCCGGCAGATAGGCGTTGGCGTCGACGTACCTCAGGCCCGTCCAGTTGTCCGTGGCCTTGAAGTCGCTGGACTTCACGGCCAGGCCGTACCGGTCGAGCCAGTACGCCACGGCCTTCAGCGAGACGAAGATGCCGAGCAGCACGGAGAGGTGACCGGTTGCCGCGCCCGTGGCCCGCGCGCCGGGGCTCGTGACCCGCAGTCCTCCGTAGAGGTAGTGGGTCAGCGCCGCCGCGATCAGCGACAGCACCACCGCGGCGAAGCCGAACCCGAGCAGGAAGCGGTACCACGGCAGGTCGAAGGCGTAGAAGGAGACGTCCAGCTTGAACTGGGGGTCCTTCTGCCCGAACGACACGCCGTTGACGTACATCAGCCACGTACGCCACTGGCCCGACGCGGAGGCGCCGGCGATCAGCCCGACGAGCGCGGTGACCGCGAGCAGCACCCACTTCTTGTACGGGGCGACGCTCATCCGGTAGCGGTCCAGGCTCTGCTGCTCCAGCGACATCGCGCTCAGCGGCGGCCGGAGCCGGTGCGCCAGCCAGATGTTCACACCGATGGCGAGGGCCATCAGCAGTCCGAAGACGAGGAACAGCCCGATCTTGGTCCACAGAGTGGTGGTGAAGACAGACGAAAACGCGACCGACCTGTACCAGAGCCAGTCCGTCCAGAACCCGGCGAACATGACGAAGGCCATGGCGAGAACCGCCAGGACGCCCAATGTCATGAGCAGGGTACGGACGCGCCGGGACGGGCGGCCGACTCTGATCCGTGGCCCGGTCGGGCCTCCGCCGCGGTCCGGCATCTGGAAAGCCAACGTGCGCACCTCGAAGTTCGCGGTCGTGGGAAGCAGGCCCAGCGATCGTAGAGCCCACCTATGCAACTTACTGAGGCTTTACCTAGTTCCCGTTCCCGGGGCAGAAGGAGGCAGGATGTTGAGCATGCCCAACGTTTCCCCCTCAGGCCCTCCGATGGCCGCGAGCCCACTCACCGTCGCCGTCCTCGAAATCGACGCCTATGCCGCAGGTCTCGGCTGGGACCAGCCGGCCAGGCTGTTCGCCCTGGTCGACACCGCCCGGCTGCGCGCCCACGAGCCGGGCCTCGCCGCCCAGCTCGGCCTCGACGACGCCGCTTCCACGACCGCCACTCTCACCCCCGTCGAGCAGGAGGAGCTCCCGGCCGGCACCGCGCTGGACGAGTTCCTCGCCACGATCGCCTGGCCCGACGCCGTGGTCGGCTGCGCCATGACCGTGGAGCGGATGATGCTGCCGCCTTCCGCGGAGGCGTCCGTCCCGGACGGCCTGACCGACACCCAGCTGACCAAGTGGGTCGCCGAGCACCCTGACCGCCAGGAGGTACGGATGACCGTGGCGGTGCTGCGGGACGGGGCACGGGACTCCGCCGTGCGGCTGCGGGAGAAGGACTCCCCCACCGAGGTCCTGACCGGGGCGGGGCTGGTTCCCGGGCTGGCCGAGGCACTCGCGGCCACCTTCGAGTCCTGACCTCTCCGGCGGGGGCCGGGGCCGGCCTCAGCTCGTCGAGCAGCTCGGCAGGCCGGCCGTGTCCCCCGCGCGGATCTTCTCCAGGGACTTCTTGGCGTCGTCGAGGGTCTTCACCCTCACCAGGGTGAGGCCGCTCGGGGTGTCGGACGCGGCGGAGGAGCAGTTGTCGTCCGGGGTCAGGAAGTACTTGGCACCGGCGTCACGCGCGCCGACCAGCTTCATGTTGATCCCGCCGATGGGACCGACCTTGCCGTCGTCGTCGATGGTGCCGGTGCCCGCGATGAACCTGCCGCCCGTCAGCTTTCCGGGCGTCAGCTTGTCGATGATGCCCAGCGAGAACATCAGTCCGGCGCTCGGGCCACCGACATCGGCGAGCTTGATGTCGATCTCGAACGGGAACGTGTGGTCCGTCCCTGCCTGGATCCCGACGATCGCCCGGTCCTCCGAGGGGTTCGAGGGGTCCTCCGGCGCCTTCCGCGTGGTGAGGGTGACGTCGTGGGAGCCCTTGGGCTCCTTGCCCGCCTTCTCGGCGGCGGCCGCGGCCTTCGCGGGGATGACCGTGAACACGACGTCCTCGCCCGGCTTGTGCTTGGTGACGAGCTTCGCGACGTCCTCGGGCTGCTCGACCGCCGTGCCGTCGACGGCCTTGATCACATCGCCCGCGTGCAGCACGCCCTCGGCAGCGCTGTCCTTGACGACCGTGGAGACCACGACACGTGAGGTGACGGGGATCTTCAGCTCCTCCAGGGCGGCGACCTTCGCGCTCTCCTGGGACTGGCTGAACTCCTCGGCGTTCTCCTGCGTCGACTCCTCCTCGGTCTTGCCGTCCGGGTAGAGGGTGTCGTGGGGCACGACCACGCTGTCGTGGGCCAGCCAGCCGTAGACGGCCTCGACGATGTTCATGTCGTAGTCCGCGCCGGTGACACGGACCGTCGTCATGTTGAGGTTCCCGGACGTCGGGTACGTCTTGCGCCCGCTGATGTGCAGAACCGGCTCGCCACGCGCGTCGCCGAGCGTGTTCACGGTCGGACCGGGAGACATCTCCGAATACGGCACGCGGATCAGCACGCCTGCGCAGAGCAGCGCGATCAGGATGAGCGTGGAGGCGAGCATCGTCGCGGTGCGGCGTGGCATGGAACGACAGTACGGGAACGGCCTGTCAGTGCACCGTCGGGGCCGGTCCGTACGAGGCGGACGGCCGGGGGTGGTCCGGACGGGACCGGGAGCATCGCTGGTTCGCTCGCTGCGCGGACTGCGCCTGCGGGGAGCGGGTGCGGTGCGGAATTGGCAACTGCGTACAGTCGCGGAGTCTCAGACGGCCTCGGAACCGGAGTGCGATTTCTCCATCGCTTCACGGAACCTGGCGTAGCCGGCGAGTTCGGTGACATCGCCGGTCGTTCGATCACGGGCTGCCCACCCTCCCCATATCGCCGCGCCGAGAGCGGCTATAAGTGGAATCAACAGCCAAGCGAGTGCTGCCATCACGACCTCCCTACCCCATGAGCGACCGCAACTGACGATCAGAAGATTAACCACCTGCAGGACCAACGCTCACGGCAGGGGTGCGGTTACGCAAATCGGGGCCGATGCCCCCTGGGGCGGTTTGCGCTCAGCAGGCGCCCACCCACTCCTCCGTGCCGTCGGAGAAACGCTGGTGCTTCCAGATCGGGACCTCGTGCTTCAGGTCGTCGATCAGCTTGCGGCAGGCCTCGAAGGCCTCACCCCGATGGGCGCAGGACACGGCGACGACCACCGCCAGATCGCCGACGGCCAGTTCACCCACCCGGTGGACAGCG
Source organism: Streptomyces sp. NPDC060209 (assembly GCF_042728155.1). Classification (NCBI taxonomy): domain Bacteria; kingdom Bacillati; phylum Actinomycetota; class Actinomycetes; order Kitasatosporales; family Streptomycetaceae; genus Streptomyces; species Streptomyces sp. NPDC060209. The sequence continues at coordinate 10,732 of NZ_JBHWZS010000195.1, read as the reverse complement.
GCCAGCGCCCGTACCGGGAACTCCGCCACCACCTTCTCGGCCACTCTGCGGAGCTCGTCACCGGCCGTCGGATGGCAGGAGTAGCCGAGGGAGCCGACGTCCTGGCCGTCGTCGTGATTGCGCACCGCGCCGACGAAGAGCACCATGCCTCCTGCGGCGTCGTCGCCGACCGCGCGGAAGATCTCGTCGACGGAGAGCGGTGTGTCACGGATGTCCAGGAGCCGGATGGGATCCTGGGCCGCCTGCTCGCCGGGGTGGTCGTGGGTGCGTGCCATGGGGCCATGGTGCCGCACGGCACCGACATCCCGGAATAGCGTCATCCACCGGTGCCGCGCCCGCCCGCTTGGAGCCTCCTACCAGGCAGGGGATCGGGCGCCCCGTCTAGAAACGGCGGCGCGCCTTGCGGGCCCGTCGGACCAGCGCCGCCGTACCGAGCAGCGCGACGGTGGCGCCCGCGGCACCCGCTGCGGTGGCGTCCTTGCGGCCGAGCCGCCGGCCGGCGACGGTGTGACGCCCCTCCACCTCTTCCAGAAGCGCTGCCAGGACCTCCTCATTGGTCCATCGGGGGCGCCATCCCGCGTCGTGGAGCCGGCTGACGCTGACCACCCAGGGGTGCATGGTGTAGGCGAGATCGCCCGCCGGTGACGGTGTGAGGCCGATCCGGTGCAGCCGGGCCGCGGCGCCGAGAGCGACGGCGGACGGCAGTTCCATCCGGCGTACCCCGGACAGCTCCTCCACCTCCTCCTGCTCGAGCCAGCCGTCGCACCCGACCGCGAACTCTCCCTCGATCTTTTCGAGAGCCGCGTACTCCAGGGCGCTCACCAGGTCGTCGACGTGGCAGAACTGCCAGGCCGGGCGCGAGCCGGCGACGACGAGGAGCCTGGGGGACTCGAAATACCGGGTGAGCGCCGTGTCCGTACCGCCGACCAGGACCGTGGGACGCACCACTGTGACGTTGAGGCCGGGGTGGGCGCGGGGAGCGCGGCGGCCGAGCCTCTCGATCTCCAGCAGGTCACCGACGCCGGTGGCCTCCGCCGTGGCCTTGAGTTCCGCGTCCTCGGAGAGAGGGATGTCGTTGTCGGGCAGTGCGCCGTAGACCATCGCCGAGGTGCACAGCACGACCCTGTGGACGCCCACGGCGGCCGCCGCCGTCAGCACGGTCTGGGTACCGCGCACGTTGTACGCGGTACGGGCGGCGGGGTCGGTCTCCAGGTCGAGGTCGAGTGCCATGTGCACGACGACGTCCGCGCCCCGAAGCTTCTCGGCGATGGCGGGGTCCCGAACGTCCAGGATGTGCCACGTCGCCTCGGAGACGTCCCCCCGGCGCTCGTCGATGGCGATGACCTGCTTGATCTCGTCGGATGCGGCGAGGTGTGCGGTGAGCAGCTCACCGACGCCGGTCGCGGCACCGGTGACCGCGACGACGGGGCCGCGGCTTCGGGAAAGATTTTTCGTGGGCTTGCTTTCGGGCGAGGGGTCGGCCAGGTTTCGCGCTGCGCGAACCTGCGGATCTGGGGAACTCACCGGGCGTCTCCAGCGGTTGTCTTCAGTACGTACCCGAATGACGCGTGCGTACCAGGTGGCGTCCATCCTGCCGCAGGCCGGGAGCCGGCGGAGCACTGAGGCCCCAAGCGGTCTTTGGTGTCTACGCTGGATGGTGATGTCGGGCAGTCGCCGTCGGTTCGCGCCGGCGGCCCTACGAGCCGAGGAAACCCGTGAGTGACACCCCATTCGGATTCGGCCTTCCGCCGGAGGAGCCGGAAGACGGCGACGAGGGCAAGAAGAAGGACCCCACCGGTGGTGGGCAGGGCTCGGGCGGGCCGGCGAACCCGTTCGGCTTCCCCGGCGCGGGCGGGGACAACCCGTTCGCCGCGATGTTCGGCTCGATGAACCCGAACGACCTGGGTGCGGCCTTCCAGCAGCTCGGCCAGATGCTGAGCTACGAGGGCGGCCCGGTCAACTGGGACATGGCCAAGCAGATCGCTCGCCAGACGGTGTCGCAGGGCACCACGGACGGCAGCAAGGACGCGAGCGTCGGCCCCGCGGAGCGGACCTCAGTCGACGAGGCGCTGCGTCTCGCCGACCTCTGGCTGGACGGCGTGACGTCGATGCCCTCGGGTTCCGTCTCGACGGTGGCGTGGAGCCGCGCCGAGTGGGTCGAGGCGTCGTTGCCCGCCTGGCAGCAGCTGGTGGACCCGGTGGCCGAGCGCGTCGGCCTGGCCATGGGGGATGTCCTGCCGGAGGAGATGCAGGCCATGGCAGGCCCGCTCATCGGCATGATGCGGTCCATGGGCGGTGCCATGTTCGGCCAGCAGATCGGGCAGGCCGTGGGCGTGCTCGCCGGCGAGGTCGTCGGCTCGACCGACATCGGCCTCCCGCTGGCGCCGGCAGGCAAGGCCGCGCTGCTCCCGCTGAACGTCGAACGGTTCGGCAAGGACCTGAGCGTGCCGCAGGACGAGGTGCGGCTGTATCTGGCCCTGCGCGAGGCGGCCCACCAGCGGCTCTTCGCCCACGTTCCGTGGCTGCGCTCTCACCTGTTCGGCGCGGTCGAGGCGTATGCGCGCGGCATCAAGGTCGACACCAGCAAGCTCGAGGACGTCGTCGGTCAGTTCGATCCGTCCCAGCCCGAGCAGCTGCAGGACGCTCTTCAGCAGGGCATGTTCCAGCCGGAGGACACCCCGGAGCAGAAGGCGTCGCTGGCCCGCCTTGAGACCGCCCTCGCCCTCGTCGAGGGCTGGGTGGACGCGGTGGTGCACGAGGCCGCGAAGTCCCGCCTGACCTCGGCGGACGCGCTGCGCGAGACGATGCGCAGGCGCCGGGCGTCCGGCGGTCCCGCAGAGCAGACCTTCGCCACGCTCATCGGTCTCCAGCTGCGGCCGCGCCGGCTGCGGGACGCGTCGCGGCTGTGGGCGTCGCTCACGGACGCCCGGGGTGTCGACGGCCGTGACGACCTCTGGGAGCACCCGGACATGCTGCCGACGGCCCATGATCTGGACGACCCGGACGGCTTCGTCCACCACGAGCAGCTGGACTTCTCCGAGCTGGACAAGATGCTCGGCGAGGCGGCCAGCGGCCCGCAGAAGCCTGCCGCCGAGGACCAGGGCAAGGACGAGCCCGGGGACGACCCGAAGAGCGAAGGCAAGGACGACACCGGCCGGTGAGCCTGTACGACGACGCGGTTTCGGTACTCAAGGGCTACGACGGGGCCGACGAGCAGCAGGACGGCCTTCGCCGGACCTACCTGGACCATCTGGCCGTGCATCCCGACGGCATGTGGAAGGCGTGCGGCGCCGGGCATCTGACGGCCAGCGCGCTGGTGATCGATCCGGAGCGCGGCAGGGTCCTGCTGACGCTGCACAGGAAGCTGCGGATGTGGCTGCAGATGGGCGGGCACTGCGAGCCCCAGGACGGCACGCTGGCGGCGGCAGCCCTGCGCGAGGCCACGGAGGAGTCGGGGATCACCGGGCTCGGCCTGCTGTCCGGCGGGCCTGTGCGGCTGGACCGGCATCCCATCCCGGCGCCGTGCCACTGGCACCTCGACGTGCAGTACGCGGCGACGGCATCGGCCGGGGCGGTGGAGCAGATCAGCGAGGAGTCCCTCGATCTGCGCTGGTTCCCCTACGACGAGGTGGCGGCGGTGGCGGACGCCTCGGTGGTGCGACTGCTGGAGAGCACCCGCGAACGGCTGGATCAAGGCCGCTAGGCACCGGTCGAGGGGCGGCCCCGCATGGGGACCGCCCCTCTGCCCTCGGTGACGACCGGGCTCAGTTCCAGGAGTTGTTCTGGTTCTGGTTGTGTGCCCCGTGCTGTCCCACACCGAACTGGGCCGCGGCCCCCTGGCCGATCTGGGCGTTCTGCGGCGGCAGCACCTCACTCGGCTGGACCAGGGCGAACCCTTGGCCCAGGAAGCTGAGCTCCCAGCCCTCCCCCGTGTTGCCACGGCGCCGGAAGACGCCCGTGGAATGGGTCTGGGCCTGCATCTGCACCCTCAGCCCGCTCGACCAGGCGACGATGGCGTCGGCGTCGGCATTGACGTACTTGTCAGGGGTGACCTGCATCATCAGAGGCTGGCCGGAGGTCATCAGCGCGACCTTGCCGTTCCCGGAGATGTTCAGCTGGTACTTGCCGGTGCCGGAGATCCCGTACTGGCTGTCCACCGCGATGACCTCGGTGTGCAGCGAGGAGTCCAGCGCGAGGACGTAGGCGCTGTCGACCGTCATGCCCTCGTGGTCGACGTCGACCACATGGATGTACTGGGCGAGGTTGGCCAGATACACCGTGCCCTGACCCGAGCAGCGCATGAGGTCGAGGCCCTCGCCCGTGTTCCTGCGTGCGCGGCGCTGGCCCTGCGACTGGTACTCCCCGTCGAACTCCATGAGCCCCTGGTAGGCGACCATGGCGCCCTTACGGGCGAGGACGTCGTCGTGGCCGGTCAGCGCGACCCGCAGGAGCTGCGGATTCTGGACGGTGTAGCGGTCCTGCGACTGCTGTTCGGTGTGACTGAAAAGCGGACTCTGCATGATGTGTTCCTCCCCCGCTCAGTTCCGGACCCGCAGGCGGTCCGTACTGTCCTCGCTCGGCTGGACGACGACGATGCCCTGCCCCGAGAAGGCCATCTGGTACGCCTCTCCGCTGCCACGCCCGATGAGCGAGCTCGCCTTGAAGCTGCGCTTGCCCTTCACCTTGAGGTTCGGGGACCACGCGACGAGAGCGTCGGGGTCGACGTACGTCTCGTCCTCGCCCCGGCCGCAGTCGACGACGATCGGTGTGCCGCGCGAGGTGATGGCGACCCAGCCCGTGCCCTGGATGGCGACGTTCCACAGGCCCTGGCCGGCGAACTTGGCCAGCCCCTTGACCCGCTCCACGCCCCAGGTGAGGTGACCGTCGAAGGCGAGGAGGTTGGTCCCGTTCACCGAGAGCGAGTCGTTGTTGAGATTGATGACGACCACATCGGCGCCGTAGTCGGCGAGGTAGAGCAGTCCGTCGCCGGCGCACTTCATCAGGGGCGCACCCTCGCCGGTGATCCACTGCGAGGCGACCTGGCGGACTGCGGGCGGGTTGGGCTCGTACTGGATGAAGCCCTCGTAGGCCACCATCGAGCCGGTGCGCGCGTAGAGGTCCTGGCCGGTGGCCATGGCGACCTTGAGCATCGTGCGGCCGTGGTTCTCCATGCGGGCCGTGACGGGGGTCGGGGCGAAGCCCGCGAGCTGCTGATTCATGACGGGCTCCCTCAGACCTCGTAGGGCTGGACGACGATGAAGTTCCCGGGGGCTCCCCGGAACTGGAGGTTCACGGTCTCGCCGCTGTGCCCCGGGTACGCGTTGCGGCGCAGCCGGACCTGGCTGGAGATGATCACCTGGGAGGCGGACGACCAGGCCACCACGGCGTTGCAGTCGGCGAACGTGGTCGGCGTGACCGGCAGGACGACCGGCACGCCGTGGGTCTTGACGACGACGGTTCCGGTGCCCTGGAACTGCATGGTGAACAGGGCTCCGCCGGGGATCCCGTGCCCTTCGATCCTGCGGACCTCGTACTGAAGGGACTCGTCGAAGGCGAGGACGCTCTCCGCGGAGACGCAGATGCCGTCGCCCTGCAGCTCGATGGGATGCAGATGCGAGCCTTCCTCGGCGAGGAAGACCTGACCGCGGCCGGTACAGCGCATCAGCTGCATTTCCTGGCCCGTCGCGTTACCGACCATACGGCCGGCGAAACCGGCGCCCTTGTAACCGAAGTCGACCTTGCCCTGGTACATCACCATGCTGCCCTGACGGGCCAGCACCGGTGTGCCGCCCATCGTGAGGTCGACGCGCATGAGCTGCTGGTTCTGAGAGGTCCAGCGCTGCCCGGTGGCCGTTTCCTTGTAGGGCTGCAGGGCTGCCTGGAGGCCCGCACCGCCCGCGGGAACACCCTGGGGCACGCCTTGCGGCATCCCGGGAGGCTGCTGACCGAACGGCGCCGTGGGCTGCTGTCCGAACTGGGGAGCGGCCGGGGGCTGCTGACCGAAAGGCGGGGCTGCCGGCGGCTGCTGTCCGTAGGGCGGAGCTGCGGGCGGAGCACCCTGCCCCGGGACCTGGCCGAACTGCGGCTGCTGAGGCGGCTGTCCGTAGGGGGCGGGCGCCTGGGGCGCCGGTGCCATGGGTGCGGCGATGGTGGGCGCGGCGTGCATCGGCTGCTGCGGCGCGGGAGCCGGTGCCGGTGCCGCCGGAGCACCGAACGCGGGTGCGGGCTGCGGTGCCTGGGGGGCGGCCGGAGCACCGAAGGCAGGAGGGGCGGAGGCCTGGGCCGGCGGTGCGAACGAGGGAGCGGCGCCCTGGGACGGTGCGGCGGGAGCTTCCTCGGCGACTTCCCCGCCGAAGTTCTTGAGCAGTGCGTCGAGTCCGCCGTCGAAACCCTGGCCGACCGCGGCGAAGCGCCAGACGTCCTTCAGGTAGAAGTCGCCGAGCATGACCGCGCGCTCGGTGGTGAACTCCGAACCGGTGAAGGCGTACTTCACCACTTCCTCGCCGCCCGCGACGATCCGGATGTATCCGGGGCCGACCTGCGACATCTGTCCGGCACCGTCGAGAGTCGCGGTGAAGGACAGCTTGTGGATGTTCGCCGGAATGCGGTCGAGGGTGACGCGGAACGACTCGGTGTCACCGGCCTGGGCGCCGAGAAGCTGAATGGACTCCTCAGGCGATTTCGGCTGATTGAAGAAGATGAAATACCGGTCGTCGGAGAGCTGCTCATTGGCGTCGAGACCGAAGCAGCTGATGTCGAACGTCAGGCCGGGGCCCGCGATCTGCACACCTACGTACAGATCCGTCCCTGACGTGAGATCACTGATCTTGGCCTTGTGGCCGCGTTGAAATTCCCTGGCCATGCGTAACGACCGTCCCCCATCCCGAAGGTGAATGCGTCGCGTCAGGCTAACCGCAAACCGCGACAATGGGCCAAGCCGGTACAGACCCGGTACACAATCGGCAACGTCACTCTTCGCGAGCGGCAGGCAGATGAGGAAGCCGGTCGGCCGCCACGACCCCTTCGAGATAGCCACGCGCACGCTCGGTACGGGGGTACGTCTCCAGGAGCCGCCAGAAGCGCGGCCCGTGACCGGGAACCAGCAGATGGGCCAACTCGTGGAGGAGGACGTAGTCGAGCACGTACTCCGGCATGCCCTGCAGGCGGTGCGAGAGACGGATGCTGCCCTCGGCCGGGGTGCAGGAGCCCCAGCGGGTGTTCTGATTGGTCACCCATCGTACGGAGGCGGGCCGTGCCCGGCCGCCGAGGTACTGGCCGGAGAGCCTCTCGGCGCGCTCCGAGAGCTCGCTGTCACCGATGACGCGCTTGCTCTCCTGCGCGGCGAGCTTGTCGAGCATCACGCCGACCCAGCGCTGCTCCTCGGCCTCCGACATCCGGGCCGGGATGAGCACGATGGTGCGATCACCTTCCCGGTACGCGGAGACCGTTCTGCTGCGCCGGGTGCTCCTGCGGACCTCGACCGCGCTCGTCACCGATGCGCGGGGCTGCTGGGTGGCTGCGCTGCGCGGTCGGCGTCCGACGCTGCGCGCGGGGGTCTCCCCGGCGAGACCGGGAGAGGAGTCGGCGGGCACGACACGACGTTACCCGCTGGCGGCGGGGGAAGTCCCGCCTCCTCGGCGGTTCGACGTTGATCCACTTCTTGGCTTGCACCATTTGAACGACTAATGCCCCAGCCTGTGGATAACTTTCGGCCCGTTTCGCCGCCACGTTGCATTCTGGCAACGGATCCCGACACCGACCTGGGAGAAGTCATGCATCCGATGCTGAAGCCCGCACTCCGCCGGGCCTGGCGTGGACGGAACACCGTTCAATTCGGTGTGACGCCCGCGCACGCGGTAACGCTGGGGCCGATGGATATCGCCACCGGCAGCTTTCTGGAACTGCTCGACGGAACACGCGGACTTCCTCTGCTCCGCGAAGAGGCCAGGGCCCTTGATCTGTCGGACCGTCACGTGGACATTCTCGTATCCCGCCTTACGGAGGCCGGTCTGCTGGACGATCCGGACGCGGGCGGCCCGGAGGCCGCCGCCTTACGCCGGCGCGCCGAGACCATCGAGCGCCAGCGCCCCGACGCGGCGGCCCTCTCCGTCGTCCATCCGGCGCCAGGCAGCGGGCTGCGCAGGCTCGCTGCCCGGCGCGCGATGCGGGTGCAGGTGCGCGGCGCGGGCAGGGTCGGTGCGGCGATCGCCGCGGTGCTGTCCGGATCAGGGGTGGGCCATGTCGAGGTCCTCGACGGGGGCCGCACCGAACCCTGGGACGTGGCGCCGGGCGGACTCCCGGCTTCGTCGGTCGGGGAGCGCCGGGACACGGCGGCCCGGCAGCTGGTGCGCAGGTCGGCGGCCGGCGGACCTCCACGCTCGGGCGGGGCGAGCGCGTCCGGGGCATGCGGCGAGCCCGCACTGTCCCTGATCGTGGTGGCGCCCAGGGACGGCCTCTCCGTCTACGCCCCCGATCCGGATGTCGCCGCCCCGTGGATCGCTTCGGGTACGCCGCACCTCTACGCGGGAGTGATCGAAGCGACCGGGGTGGTCGGGCCGTTGGTTCTGCCCGGAGGCACCGGCTGTGCGGGCTGCCTTGCATTGCGCCGTGCCGAGGCGGACCCCCAGTGGCCCCGGATGCTCGCGCAGTGGCGGTCCGGGCGGCGCACGTGTGTGCAGGCCTGCGATCTGAGCCTGGCGACAGCGGTGGCCGGGCTCGCCGCGGCCCACGCGCTGTCCTTTCTCGACGGAGAGCTCCCCGCCAGCACGGGGGCACGCTGGGAAGCCGCCATGCCGCTGCTTGACTGGCGGTCGGAGCGGCTGGGGCCGCACCTCGACTGCGTCTGCGGTGCCGCCGGGCACACTGAGGTGGAGCTCACCTCCGCGGCCGGCGCCACGCAGGACACAATGGCCGGGTGACCGCCGCCGACGGAGCGGAGCCGAATACTCACGCGGCACGGCAGTCTGGGAACTGGAGGGGCACATGTCTGATCTTCCCCGGAAGGCGGTCACCCGTACCGCGAAGCTGGCAGCTCTGCCGCTCGGCTTCGCCGGCCGTGCCACATGGGGCCTGGGCAAGCGCATCGGCGGGAAGTCCGCCGAGCTGGTGGCCCGCGAGGTCCAGCAGCGCACGGCCGATCAGCTCTTCAAGGTGCTCGGCGAGTTGAAGGGCGGTGCGATGAAGCTGGGACAGGCGCTGTCCGTCTTCGAATCCGCGCTGCCCGAGGATGTCGCGGGCCCCTACCGTGCGGCACTGACCAAGCTGCAGGAGGCCGCACCGCCCATGCCGACCCGCACCGTTCACGGGGTGCTGGCGGAGCGGCTCGGCGAGGACTGGCGGGAGCTGTTCGCCGAGTTCGAGGACCGGCCCTCCGCCGCGGCCTCGATCGGACAGGTACACCGCGCCGTGTGGCACGACGGACGCGACGTCGCCGTGAAGGTGCAGTACCCGGGCGCCGGCGAGGCGTTGCTGTCGGACCTCACCCAACTCAGCCGCTTCGCACGGCTTTTCGGTCCGCTGGTTCCCGGGATGGACATCAAGCCGCTCATCACGGAGCTGCGCGACCGGGTGTCCGAGGAGCTGGACTACGAGCTGGAGGCCCGGGCCCAGCAGGAGCACGCGGCCGAGTTCGAGGACGATCCGGATGTGGTGATCCCGGCAGTGGTGCACCAGTCCGAGCAGGTGCTGGTCACGGAGTGGATCGAGGGGATCCCGCTGTCGGAGGTGATCGCGGACGGCACGACGGAGCAGCGGGACCGGGCGGGCCAGCTGCTCGCACGATTCCTCTTCTCGGGGCCCGCGCGTACGGGTCTGCTGCACGCGGACCCCCACCCGGGCAACTTCCGACTGCTCCCCCCGGCGGAGGCGGCTTCCGGGGAGGTGGACGGGCTCGACGGAGATTTCGGCCTGTGGCGCCTGGGGGTGCTGGATTTCGGCACGGTGGACCGGCTTCCGGGCGGTCTGCCGCGGACCATCGGTGACGCACTGCGGATGACGCTCGACGGGGACGCCGACGCCGTCTACGCGATGCTGCGCGAGGCCGGTTTCGTCAAGGAGTCGATCGAGCTCGAACCGGACGCCGTGCTCGGCTACCTGCTCCCCATCATCGAGCCCGCGCAGGCGGACGAGTTCACCTTCACCCGCTCCTGGCTGCGCAGCCAGGCCGCCCGGATCGCTGATCCGCGCTCCCCGGCACACCAGTTGGGCAAGCAGCTGAATCTGCCCCCGTCCTACCTGCTGATACACCGCGTGACCCTGAGCACGATCGGGGTGTTGTGCCAGCTGGGCGCGACCGTCCGGCTGCGGGACGAACTGGAGTCCTGGCTGCCGGGGTTCCTCCCGGAGTACGAACCGGACGAGGACGACGCCGAGGACGGCGCCGAGGAGGGCGCGGCGGTCGAGGTGTAGGGGCGGCTCGTCCCTACACCCCCGGTCACCACCACTCGGAGTCGAGCCTGCTCTCGATCGCCCTGATGTGGCTGCGGGCGCAGTCGTCGCAGACGTACTGGCGCCTGCCGTTCTCCACGGAGCAGAGCCACGTCGGAGGTGGGGTGCCCGAAGGCGCGGTGGTGCCGCAACGGGCACACGCCACGTGGCCGGCAACCGGCTCCTCGGGGTGATGGGTCTCCTCGTCCACCTCGCGACGATAACGCCGTGGGCCGGACAGCGCGCGCAGCAACGCACCGCGGGGCCGGCCTGTTCGGGCCGGCCCCCCGGAAGGGGGGGGTGGCCG
>NZ_JBHWZS010000194.1:0-16291 GCF_042728155.1 Streptomyces sp. NPDC060209 | reverse complement strand
GCCCCGCTCGGCGGGGCGCCCCTTCGCGTTGCCGCTACGTCACGCAGACCAGATAGCGGAAGACGTTCGGCATCCACACCGTGCCGTCGGGCCGCAGATGCGGATGCAGGGCCTCCGCGACCTCCTTCTCCACCTGGGTACGGTCCGTGGCCCGTACCGCCGTGTCGAACAGCCCGGTCGACAGCAGGCCGCGCACCGCGCTGTCCACGTCCGCGTAGCCGAACGGGCACGACACCCGGCCCGAGCCGTCCGGCTTGAGCCCGGCCCGCGCCGCGACCTCTTCCAGGTCGTCCCGCAGGGTGGGCCGCCAGCCGGTCCCGGAGCGCGGGGAGCGCGCCGACTCGGTGAGCCGGGCCGCGACCCTCAGCACCGGAGCCGTGGCACAGCGCTCCGGCGGTCCCCAGCCGGCCAGCACCACTGTGGCTCCGCGCACGGCCAGCGGCACCGCGGAGGTCAGCGCGGGCGCGAGCCCCTCGGAGTCTCCGGCCGCGCAGCCGATCGGCTGGAAGGCGGTCAGCAGGTTGTACGGCGCTTCGCCGTCCGGGGCGGCCGCCGGAACGCTGTCGACGAGCCTGGCCCGGGGATCCGCACGGCCCGGGCCCGCAGCCTGCCCCGCGTCGGAGGCGAGTCGCTCGCGGGCCAGGGCGAGCCTGTCGCGGTCGGTGTCGACGCCGGTGACGCGCGCCCCGCGTGAGGCCGCGATCAGCAGCGCGAGCCCGGAACCACAGCCGAGGGAGAGCATCCGCGTACCGGCCCCGACCTCGAGGCGCTCGTACACCGCCTCGTAGAGCGGTGCCAGCATGCGCTCCTGGATCTCGGCCCAGTCACGGGCGCGGGTACCGGCCTCCACCGGGGCGGACGAATCCGCGTACCTGTGGTGCCGGACGAGCGTAGGTGTCATGGAATGCGCCCCAATCCGCCGTGAGGTCGGTCGTGCCCGAGTGAGGTCCCCCATGTCTATGTGCTGTGTATGTGTGCCCACAGCCCCCGTATGTCAGAGAACTCCGCATCGGCGGTCCCGTCCAGAGGTCGGACGGGGTGGGATGACATTGCTTGCGTGCTCCGGTCGTGCGCCCCCGGCGCCGTGTGGCCGATGCGGGCGCCGGGAACAGCACGCCTGCCGCTCGCTTCCTCACAGTCTTACCCGACACACGGGGCGCAGCACGTCGAGCGTCCCGGTCCCGGGCAGCGACCGGTGTGCGGCCCGGGGCTCCGTGCCGGGTAATGTCGCCCGAGGGGCACCTGTCCACGCCGGTGCGTACGCGTGGCTACGTACCACCTTGGTGCGAGCTGTGAGACTTCTCCGCTGATCTGCGCACCCGCCCTCGTCCGGACGCATCAAGGGCAACTGACTGGTACGTGCAAATTATTTGAGATGCCCCGGAATAGGAACACCGGAGCACTCAGGCTCGTTGTCACGACGTGAGCACGACACCACCTGTACTTGCCGCAGAGCTGGCACAGGCGTGGGCCGACATTCAGCGGTACCACCCCGAGCTGCCCGATCTTGCCGCGCCAGAGTCCCTGATCGGAGAGTCCTCGTCCGCCTGTGGCGCCGAGCTCTCCTTCGAACGGCTGCTCCATGAGGCAGTCCACGGCATCGCCGCCGCGAGAGGTGTCCGGGACACCTCCCGCGCCGGCCGTTACCACAACCGACGCTTCCTCGCGATCGCCGAGGAGCTGGGCCTCGATCATGCCGAGGAACCCCACCCCAGCAGCGGATTCTCGCTGGTGACGCTGAATCCCGAGGCCAAACGCAGGTACCGCCCGACAGCGGAACGGCTTCAGCGGGCGCTCAAGGCGCACACCGTCGCCACCGCCGCGGACACCAAGCGCTCGTTCCGCGGCCCCGCCGCGCGGCACGGCTCGTCCGGGGGAGGGGTGCGGGTCAAGGCGGTCTGCGACTGCGGGCGCAACGTCCGCGTCGTTCCGTCGGTCCTCGCCCAGGCCCCGATCGTCTGCGGCGGCTGCGGCAAGCCCTTCCGCATCCCGGAAGGGGCGGTCGCGGTGGGGTGACCCGATCTGGTGTGGCACAATGGCTAGCTGTACTCGACAGTCGCATAGGACCCCTCTCTCCTCCGGCTGACGCGTCCATCGGGCACCCGAGTACCGCAACCCCACGTGGCATCTTTTGTGCCCAACCACGTCAGAGACCAGGAGACACCACTTCCGTGGCAGTCAAGATCAAGCTGAAGCGTCTGGGCAAGATCCGTTCGCCTCACTACCGCATCGTCGTCGCCGACTCCCGTACCCGCCGTGACGGCCGGGCCATCGAGGAGATCGGCCTGTACCACCCGGTGCAGAACCCCTCGCGCATCGAGGTCAACGCAGAGCGCGCGCAGTACTGGCTGTCCGTCGGCGCCCAGCCGACCGAGCCCGTCCTCGCGATCCTGAAGCTCACCGGTGACTGGCAGGCCCACAAGGGCCTCCCGGCCCCCGCGCCGCTGCTGCAGCCGGAGCCCAAGGCTGACAAGCGCGCCCTGTTCGAGGCCCTGGCCACGGACGGCGACGAGGCCAAGGGTGAGGCCATCACCCAGAAGGCCAAGAAGTCGGACAAGAAGGCGGACGAGGCGGCTGACGCTGCCGCGTCCACCGAGTCGACCGAGGCCTGAGCATGCTCGAGGAGGCTCTTGAGCACCTCGTGAAGGGCATCGTCGACAACCCCGACGATGTGCAGGTCGCCTCGCGTGACCTGCGCCGTGGACGCGTGCTCGAGGTCCGGGTTCACCCCGACGACCTCGGCAAGGTGATCGGCCGTAACGGCCGCACCGCGCGCGCCCTGCGTACCGTCGTGGGTGCCATCGGCGGCCGTGGGATCCGTGTCGACCTCGTCGATGTGGACCAGGTTCGCTGAAAGAGTTGAACACCGGCCGGGGCCGGGGAGGGCTTTCGAGCCGTCCCCGGCCTTTGTCGTCCGTACATGACCGCCTCCTCAGCAAGACCGACCGGCACATGGGGGGCGGGCGACGCCGCCCCCCCATGCGTTGGTCGGTCCAAGAGATCACCGGGAGAAGTAGCGTGCAGTTGGTAGTTGCGCGGATCGGTCGCGCCCACGGCATCAAGGGCGAGGTCACCGTCGAGGTGCGCACCGATGAGCCCGAGCTCCGGCTCGGGCCCGGGGCCGTGCTGGCCACGGAACCCGCCCACGTGGGGCCGCTGGCCATCGAGACCGGCAGGGTGCACAGCGGCAGGCTGCTGCTGCGGTTCGAGGGCGTGCGGGACCGTACGGCCGCCGAGGCGCTGCGCAACACCCTGCTGATCGCCGAGGTGGACCCCGAGGAACTGCCCGACGATCCCGACGAGTTCTACGACCACCAGCTCATGGACCTCGATGTCGTCCTCACCGACGGCACGGAGATCGGCCGGATCACCGAGATCTCGCACCTGCCGTCCCAGGACCTGTTCATCGTGGAACGGCCGGACGGCAGCGAGGTGATGATCCCGTTCGTCGAGGAGATCGTCACCGAGATCGACCTGGAGGAGCAGCGAGTCGTCATCACGCCGCCGCCGGGCCTGATCGACGAGAGCGAGGCCGTGATCGCCTCCACGCGTGACGCGGACGAGGGCGTCGCCGGGGACGGCTCGGCCGAGGGTGACGTGGCTCGGGGTGACGCCGGGCGTGACTCCGCGGGCCACTCTGCGGGTGACGGGAAGAAGGGCGACGCGTAATGCGGCTCGACGTCGTCACGATCTTCCCCGAATACCTGGAGCCCCTGAACGTCTCGCTCGTGGGCAAGGCGCGTGCGCGGGGCCGGCTCGACGTACACGTCCACGACCTGCGGGACTGGACCCACGACCGGCACAACACGGTGGACGACACCCCCTACGGCGGCGGGCCCGGCATGGTCATGAAGACCGAGCCCTGGGGTGAGGCGCTGGACGACGCGCTGGCCGGCGGGTACGAGGCCGGGGCGCACTCCCCGGTGCTCGTGGTGCCGACGCCCAGCGGCAGGCCCTTCACCCAGGAGCTGGCCGTCGAGCTCTCGGAACGGCCGTGGCTGATCTTCACCCCTGCCCGCTACGAGGGCATCGACCGCCGGGTGATGGATGAGTACGCGACCCGGATGCCGGTCATCGAGGTGTCCATCGGGGACTACGTCCTGGCGGGCGGGGAAGCCGCGGTCCTGGTGATCACCGAGGCCGTGGCCCGGCTGCTGCCCGGAGTGCTCGGCAACGCCGAGTCGCACCGCGACGACTCCTTCGCGCCCGGGGCCATGGCCGACCTGCTGGAGGGCCCGGTCTACACGAAGCCTCCCCAGTGGCGTGGGCGCGGTATTCCCGAGGTGCTGCTCAGCGGCCACCACGGCCGGATCGCACGCTGGCGACGGGACGAGGCATTCCGCCGTACCGCTCTCAACAGGCCCGATCTCATCGAGCGTTGCGAGGCGTCCGGCTTCGACAAGAAGGACCGCGAGATGCTCTCGATCCTCGGCTGGTCCCCGGCGCCCGACGGACGATTTTGGCGCAGGCCCGAGGCCGTGGAAGAATAGGCCCGCTGTACGTCCGGCGTGCGCCCCTGCCACAGGGGGAAAGACGTCCGCCCGATGTGAACGGCATCCGAACTTCACTCTCTCCCGTCGATGACCTGTGGCATCGGCGAAGAAAGCAGACAACATGACTTCCCTGCTCGATGGCGTCAACGCCGCCTCGCTCCGTACCGACCTCCCGGCGTTCCGCCCCGGCGACACCGTCAACGTCCACGTGCGCGTGATCGAGGGCAACCGCTCCCGTATCCAGCAGTTCAAGGGCGTCGTCATCCGCCGCCAGGGCTCGGGCATCAGCGAGACCTTCACGGTCCGCAAGGTCTCCTTCAGCGTCGGCGTCGAGCGCACCTTCCCGGTGCACAGCCCGATCTTCGAGAAGATCGAGCTCGTCACCCGCGGTGACGTCCGTCGCGCCAAGCTCTACTTCCTCCGTGAGCTCCGCGGCAAGGCCGCGAAGATCAAGGAGAAGCGCGACCGCTGATTCACCTCCGGCGTCCACAGCGTGGCCCGATAGGATTCGGCCCCGATGGACACGGAAGCACAGCACATGGAGCGCGATCTTTCCTCCGGCCCCGCAGACGGGGCGGAGGAAGGGTCGCGCTTCACGCATGTCCCGGACGGGCCGGCCGCATCCATGTCCTGGGGACGAACGGTCTTCCTGGGCATGCTCTGCACGGCCGCTCTGCTGCTCTTCAGCGCTTTCGTGCTGCAGCCCTTCCTGATCCCCAGTGGCTCGATGCAGCCCACACTGCGGGTCGGGGACCGGGTCCTCGTCAACAAACTGGCGTACCGTTTCGGCTCGGAGCCCCTGCGGGGCGACGTGGTGGTCTTCGACGGCACCGGATCCTTCGTTCAGGAGACGGCGTCCGGGGGGAACCCCGTCGGCGCGCTGCTGCGCGGGGCGGCCGCGTCCCTGGGGCTGGCCGAACCCTCCGGGGCCGACTTCGTGAAGCGGGTGGTGGGCGTGGGGGGCGACCGTGTGGTCTGCTGCGACAAGCGGGGGAGGCTCGAGGTGAACGGAGCTCCTGTGGACGAGGAGTATCTGCACCCGGGTGACCGCCCGTCCGATGTCGCCTTCGACATCGTCGTGCCCGACGGCAGGCTGTGGGTGATGGGCGACCACCGCAGCAACTCACGGGACTCCCGCGACCACCTGGGCCAGCCCGGGGGCGGCATGGTGCCCGTCGAGCGTGTGATCGGACGCGTCGACTGGATCGGCTGGCCGCTCGGCAGGCTCGGCTCCCTGGAGGGCACCGACGCCTTCACCGGCATACGGCCGGCGGACGCGGACCATGGGTAACCGGGGGCGCAGGCGGGGAGCACCGGACACGGGGCCGCCGCTGCCCACCGGGTCGCGGCCCACCGCGGCCCGCTCGCTGCCCACGCGGGCGGAGCGCCGCAAACTGGCCCGCAAGGTGAAACGCCGCAGGCGCCGGTCAGCGATCAAGGAGATACCCCTCCTCGTCCTGGTGGCGCTGCTGATCGCGCTGGTGCTCAAGACCTTCCTCGTCCAGGCCTTCGTGATTCCGTCCGGTTCGATGGAGCAGACCATCCGGATCGGTGACCGGGTGCTGGTCGACAAGCTCACCCCCTGGTTCGGCTCCGAACCGCAGCGTGGCGACGTGGTGGTCTTCAAGGACCCGGGCGGCTGGCTGCAGCAGGAGAGCGGCGCCACCGAGGACCCGCCCGC
Organism: Streptomyces sp. NPDC060209; assembly: GCF_042728155.1. Classification (NCBI taxonomy): domain Bacteria; kingdom Bacillati; phylum Actinomycetota; class Actinomycetes; order Kitasatosporales; family Streptomycetaceae; genus Streptomyces; species Streptomyces sp. NPDC060209. Next base: position 10,117 of record NZ_JBHWZS010000194.1, on the reverse strand, counting down.
CGGAGTCAAACAGGTCAAGGAACTGCTGACCTTCATCGGACTGCTGCCGTCCGAGGACGAGCAGGATCTGATCAAGCGCGTGGTGGCCGTCGGCGGCGACACCGTGAAGTGCTGCGGCGCCGACGGCAGGATCACGGTCAACGGTGTGGCGCTCGACGAGCCCTACCTGAATCCCGGTGATGTGCCATCCACTCTCAAATTCGAGGTAAAGGTTCCCCAGGGCCGCATCTTCGTGATGGGCGACCACCGGTCGAATTCCGCGGACTCGCGATTCCACCTCGACAAGCCGGGAAAGGGCACGGTGTCGGAGGACGAGGTCGTCGGACGGGCTGTGGTGATCGCCTGGCCGTTCGGGCATTGGCGCAGGCTGGAGGAGCCCGGAACGTATGCCTCCGTGCCGGATGGGAGCGCCGGAACGACGGCCGCGACGGCCCCGTCGAATAGTGTGTCCTCCCAGGATCACAACGGAATGGTCCTGCTCCCGACCCCTGCGGAACTCCCGCTCGTTATGGGAGTGGTGGGCCTGCGCCGAATCGGGCGCGGGCGGTGGCACGGAGTGAGGAGTGGATGTGGGGGATTTGGCGGTCGGCGCACGATCCGGACACGACGAACCCGAGGACCGGCCTTCGAGCAACGGGGTCCCGGCGGAGGCGGAGAGTGACGGCGAGTCCCCGGGCGGTGGCAGTACGGCGGTGAAGAAGCCCCGTTCGTTCTGGAAGGAATTGCCGCTCCTCATCGGCATCGCGCTCATTCTCGCGCTGCTGATCAAGACGTTCCTGGTGCAGGCTTTCTCGATTCCCTCGGACTCCATGCAGAACACCCTGCAGCGGGGTGACCGGGTGCTGGTCGACAAGCTGACGCCGTGGTTCGGCTCGGAGCCGGAGCGCGGAGAGGTCGTGGTCTTCCACGACCCGGGCGGCTGGCTGGAGGACACGGCGACGCCCGAGCCCAACGCGGTGCAGAAGTTCCTGAGCTTCATCGGGCTGATGCCGTCCGCGGAGGAGAAGGACCTGATCAAGCGGGTCATCGCGATCGGTGGTGACACCGTCGAGTGCAAGAAGAACGGGCCGGTGACGGTCAACGGCAAGGCGCTGGACGACAAGTCGTTCATCTTCGCCGGAAACAGCGCCTGCGACGACGAGCCGTTCGGGCCGATCCATGTGCCCGAGGGCCGGATCTGGGTGATGGGTGACCACCGGCAGAATTCGCTGGACTCCCGCTACCACCAGGAGCTGCCCGGTCAGGGCACCGTGTCCACGGACGAGGTGGTCGGGCGGGCCGTCGTCGTGGCCTGGCCCATCAACCGCTGGGCGACCCTTCCGGTGCCCAGTACGTTCGACCAGCCCGGGCTGAACGCGGCTGCCGCTGCCGCGGTGCCCGGAGCACTGGGTGTAGCCGGAGCGCTGCCCCTCGTGTTCTGGCGTCGCCGCAGGCTGACCCGCGGGCATACCGCCGGGTAGGGTGCCGACTCGGATCAGCGATTGTCGATCTCCGATGGGGGAGCGCTGGGATGAGTGGATCAGGACGTACGGACGGCCGCGGCAGGTTCGGCAACGCGTTGTCGAACCTGGCCGTGGCCGTCGGCTGTGTGCTCTTCCTCGGCGGGTTCGCCTGGGGAGCGGTGGTGTACAAGCCGTACACCGTGCCGACCGACTCGATGACACCGACGGTGAACGCGGGTGACCGGGTCCTCGCGGAGCGGGTGGACGGCGGTGACGTGCGACGCGGGGACGTGGTCGTCTTCAGCGATTCGACGTGGGGCGACGTGCCCATGGTGAAGCGGGTCGTCGGCGTGGGCGGCGACAAGATCGCCTGTTGCGACAAGGACGGCCGGCTCACCGTCAACGGAAAGCCCATCGAGGAACCGTATCTGCGGGCGGAGGGCGCCTCGTCGCTCGCCTCGGCGGACAGCAAGGCTCCGGCCTCCCCCCAGAACTTCACGGCCGATGTCCCCGAGGGGCAGCTCTTCCTCCTCGGGGACGAGCGCAGCACCTCCATGGACTCCCGTGTCCACCTGGAGGACCCGGGGCAGGGTTCGGTGCCGCGCAGTGCCGTCCAGGCGCGTGTGGACGCCGTGGCCTGGCCCATGAACGGCATGATCGGCAGGCCCGACGCCTTCGCGGCCCTGCCCGGCGGTGTGTCGTCCGAAGGGCCGCTGCCGCTGCAGGCCGGCGCCCTCGTGGTGGGTGTGGTGCTCATCCTGGGCGGAGCGGCCTACGGCCCGCTCGTCGCGCGCTCCGCGCGGGGGGCCAAGCGGCCGAAGGCGTCCGCCGGTGCTCACTGAGACACGCAAGGTCGCTCGTGTGGTGCTCCTGGACCCGGACGACCGGATCCTGCTGCTGCACGGCTTCGAGCCCGAGGACCCGGCCGAGAGCTGGTGGTTCACCCCGGGGGGAGGCCTGGAGGGCGAGGAGACCCGGGAGGAGGCCGCCCTGCGTGAACTCGCCGAGGAAACGGGCATCACGGACGTCTCCCTCGGTCCGCTGCTGTGGACGAGGATCTGCTCCTTCCCGTTCGACGGGCGGCGCTGGGACCAGGACGAGTGGTACTTCCTGGCCCGTACGTCGCATACGGCTACTCACCAGAAGGGCCTCACCGAGCTGGAGCTGCGCAGTGTCGCCGGTCTGAGGTGGTGGACTTCCGCCGAACTTCTCGTCACGCGTGAGACGGTGTATCCGACCAAGCTCGCCGGGCTGCTGCGCACGCTGCTCGACGAGGGTCCCCCGAGTGTTCCGCTGGTTCTCGCCCCCGAAATCGTCTAATCGGCCAGGGGTGCGTGGGGCTGACGCACAATAGGGGGACGCACGGCTGAAGGGGAACATGCCATGAGTGCCGAGGACCTCGAGAAGTACGAGACCGAGATGGAGCTGAAGCTCTACCGGGAGTACCGCGATGTCGTCGGTCTGTTCAAATATGTGATCGAGACCGAACGGCGCTTCTACCTCACCAATGACTACGAGATGCAGGTGCACTCGGTCCAAGGTGAGGTCTTTTTCGAGGTTTCCATGGCGGATGCGTGGGTCTGGGACATGTACAGGCCCGCCCGGTTCGTCAAGCAAGTCAGGGTATTGACGTTCAAGGACGTGAACATCGAGGAGCTCAACAAGAGCGACCTCGAGCTCCCGGGCGGCTGATCCCGGGCACGCTCCCCGGCGTCCCGGTTCACTCGTCCGAGTGGCCGGGATATCCACAACGACCTGGTTGTCCACCAAGATCCAACAGGTCGGCCGGGGCGCGTCACAGTCGGTGCCGGAGGTGGTGCCGATATGAACGCACGGTGGGCACTCGGGCGGTACGGCGAGGATCTGGCGGCACGGCTGCTGGCCGACGCAGGCATGATCGTGCTGGAGCGCAACTGGCGATGTCGCGCAGGAGAGATCGACATCGTCGCCAGGGACGGCGACGCGGTGGTCGTCTGTGAGGTGAAGGCCCGCAGGGCGGGTTCCTTCGAGCATCCGATGGAGGCCGTCACACCGGCCAAGGCCGACCGGCTGCGCAGGCTGGCCGAGATCTGGCTCGACCGGCACGGCGGTCCGCCGCCGGGCGGCGCCCGGATCGATCTGGTCGGGGTGCTCGTGCCCCGGCGGGGCGCACCGGTCGTCGAGCATGTGCGGGGCGTGGCCTGATGGGGTTCGCGCGGGCGTGCTCGGTGGCGCTGGTGGGCGTCGAGGGCGTGGTGGTGGAGGTCCAGGCCGATCTGGAACCAGGCGTGGCGGCGTTCACGCTCGTCGGCCTTCCGGACAAGAGCCTGGTGGAGAGCCGGGACCGGGTCAGGGCCGCGGTCGTCAATTCCGGGGCCGAGTGGCCGCAGAAGAAGCTCACGGTGGGTCTGTCTCCCGCCTCCGTGCCCAAGGGCGGTTCGGGTTTCGATCTGGCCGTGGCGTGCGCGGTGCTCGGCGCGGCGGAGCGGATCGACCCCGCCGCCATCGCCGATGTGGTGATGATCGGGGAGCTAGGCCTCGACGGCAGGGTGCGCCCGGTGCGGGGGGTGCTGCCCGCGGTGCTCGCTGCGGCGGAGGCGGGATACCGGCACGTTGTCGTCCCGGAGCAGACCGCGGGGGAGGCCGCCCTCGTCCCGGGTGTATCCGTGCTCGGGGTGCGGAGCCTTCGCCAGCTGATCGCCGTCCTCGGCGATGAACCCGTTCCCGAGGAGCCGCCCGCCGACCGGGGCCGCCCGGACACGATGCTCGCCGGCCTGATGGTGCCCGGAGCGGGTCTCGGCACGGGGCTGGCCCCGCTGTCGGCCGAAGGCGTGGCGCACCGGCCGGACCTGGCCGACGTCGCGGGCCAGGGCCGGGCACGCAAGGCCCTGGAGGTGGCGGCGGCAGGAGGACACCATCTCCTGCTCACCGGGCCGCCCGGGGCGGGCAAGACCATGCTGGCCGAGCGGCTCACGGCGATCCTGCCGCCGCTCTCCCGGCGGGAGTCCCTGGAGGTGACCGCGGTGCACTCGGTCGCGGGCATCCTCCCGCCGGGCGAACCCCTGATCAGCAGTGCGCCGTACTGCGCGCCGCACCACTCGGCGACGATGCAGTCGCTCGTCGGCGGGGGGAACGGCCTGCCGAGGCCCGGGGCGGTGTCCCTGGCGCACAGGGGCGTCCTCTTCCTCGACGAGGCCCCGGAGTTCTCCGGGCGGGCCCTGGACGCGCTGCGCCAGCCCCTGGAGTCCGGGCATGTGGTGGTCGCGCGCGCGGCCGGTGTCGTCCGGCTGCCCGCGCGCTTCCTGATGATCCTGGCCGCGAACCCCTGTCCCTGCGGCAGGCACACCCTGGCCGGTGCGGGATGCGAATGCCCACCCTCCGCGGTCCGCCGCTATCAGGCGCGGCTGTCGGGCCCGCTGCTCGACCGGGTGGACCTGCGGGTCGAGGTCGAGCCGGTCGGCAGGGCGGACCTGATGGGGGCCGGCGGCCGCGGGGAGTCCTCGGCCGAGGTGGCCGCCCGGGTGCGGGAGGCCAGGGAGCGCGCAGCCGAGCGTCTCGCGGGCACCCCCTGGACCACCAACAGCGAAGTGCCCGGGCACGAGCTGCGGACCAGGCTGGTCGCGGCGCCCGGCGCCCTCATGGCTGCCGAACGCGACATGGAGCGGGGCGTCCTGACGGCCCGCGGCCTGGACCGGGTCCTGCGTGTGGCATGGACCGTGGCGGACCTCAGGGCCGCCGACCGCCCGGACGCCTCGGACGTCGCGGTGGCGCTGGAACTGCGGACGGGCATCCAGCGGGGGGTCCCGATGCGGACGGGTGCCTCGTGAACGCCCCGCCGGCCGACGGCGAGCGTGAGCGGCTGGCGCGCGCCGCCCTGACCCGCGTGTTCGAACCGGGGGACGAGCGCGGCGGCCGCTGGATCCGCGAGATCGGGCCCGTCGAGCTGATACGGCGTCTCGTCGGCCCGGACGGACCGGCGCAGGCGCTCAAGGGGATGACGGCCACCCGGCTCGCCGGATACCGGCTGCGGGCGTCGAGCGCCGCCCCGGGGAGGGACCTGGCGGACGTGGCCGCGATCGGTGGGCGGTTCGTCTGCCCCGGTGACCAGGAGTGGCCGAGCCAGCTCGACGACCTGGGTGACGCGCGGCCGATCGGCCTCTGGGTGCGCGGCCGGTCCGACCTGCGTCTCTGGGCGCTGCGTTCGGTCGCTCTGGTCGGGGCCCGGGCCTGTACGTCCTACGGGGCGCACATGGCGGCGACGCTTGCCGCGGGTCTGGCCGAGCGGGGCTGGGTGGTGGTGTCCGGTGCGGCGTTCGGGGTGGACGGCGCCGCTCACCGCGGGGCGCTGGCCGCGGGCGGGGCGACCATGGCTGTGCTGGCCTGCGGGGTGGACGTGGCATACCCCCGGGGGCACGCCGAGCTGATCGGGCGCATCGTGGAACAGGGCGTGGTCATGGGCGAGCTGCCGCCCTCGGACCATCCGACACGCAGCAGATTCATCCTGCGGAACAGGGTGATCGCGGCCCTCACGAGAGGCACCGTGGTGGTGGAGGCCGAATACCGCAGCGGCTCACTGGTCACCGCACGCAACGCACAACGGCTGGGCCGCTTCACGATGGGGGTTCCGGGGCCCGCCACCAGCGGTCTCTCGGCAGGGGTCCACGAACTCCTGCGTGGTGAGGGCGTACTGGTCACCGATGCGGCCGAGATCTCCGAACTGGTCGGGGAGATCGGTGAACTCGCCCCTGTCAGAAGCGGTCACGTCCTGCCCAGGGACGCCCTCGACGCCGCCTCCGCGGCGGTGCTGGACGCGCTGCCGGGGGCGGGCGTCATGGACGGCCGGGACGTGGCCCGGAGCGCCGGAGTCTCGACGGATGAAGCCCTCGGGCGGTTGTACGAACTCCACTCACTGGGGTTCGTCGAACGCGAGGGCGACGGATGGCGGTTGACGCCGGGACGAACACGCAATGGGGGCGCGCGGCGAGGCGGTACTTGACCCGGAGCATTCGGGTGAAAAGGTGATGCCGACGACCTCGGCAGTACCCGGTCAGGCCTCCGGGGACGGTGCGAGCGGTGACGGTCCTTGTCGTCGGCCCTGTCAGGAGGCAGGAGATCGACGACGGATTTGGAACGCAATCGCACCGCACGGTTCCCTTGTCCTGCGCGCAACGCAACACTTCAGTCACGCTACGCTCACAAGGAATCCGCCCCAGAGACACGTCCCAGCACTTCACAGCAGAACGGCTCAAGGCACCACATGCCCCAGCACACCTCCGGGTCTGACCGCGCGGCAGCACCACCGGCTGCGCGTGGCACTGTGCGCCCTCCCGCCCCCTCCTCGCTCGACGAGTTGTGGCGTTCGTACAAGACCACCGGTGACGAGAGGCTGCGGGAGCAGCTGATCCTGCACTACTCACCGCTGGTGAAGTACGTCGCCGGCCGGGTCAGCGTGGGGCTGCCGTCCAACGTGGAGCAGGCGGACTTCGTCTCATCCGGCGTCTTCGGGCTGATCGACGCCATCGAGAAGTTCGACATCGAACGGGCCATCAAGTTCGAGACCTACGCGATCACCAGGATCCGCGGCGCGATGATCGACGAACTCCGGGCGCTGGACTGGATCCCCCGCTCCGTCCGGCAGAAGGCGCGCAACGTCGAGCGCGCCTACGCCACGCTCGAGGCGCAGCTGCGGCGAACGCCCTCCGAGGCCGAGGTCGCCGCGGAGATGGGCATCGCCCTGGAGGAACTCCACGCTGTTTTCAGCCAGTTGTCGCTCGCCAATGTGGTGGCGCTGGAGGAGCTGCTGCATGTCGGCGGTGAGGGCGGCGACCGGCTGAGCCTGATGGACACCCTGGAGGACACCGCGGCCGACAACCCGGTCGAGGTCGCCGAGGACCGCGAGCTCAGACGGCTGCTCGCCCGCGCCATCAACACGCTCCCCGAGCGGGAGAAGACCGTGGTCACGCTCTACTACTACGAGGGCCTCACCCTCGCCGAGATCGGCAACGTCCTCGGTGTGACCGAGAGCAGGGTCAGCCAGATCCACACCAAGTCGGTGCTGCAGCTCCGCGCGAAACTGGCCGACGCGGGACGCTGAGCCGGAGCGGCTTCGGCCACCCGGCCGCAGACGCGGGCCCCCCTTCGAAGCGCCGCCGCCGTAGAGTGGAGGGGTGCCCAGGATTCGAGCGGCCTCCGTGGCCGAGCACCGGACCATGCAGCGCGGCGCCCTCCTGGACGCCGCACGCTCCTTGCTGTCCGAGGGCGGTACGGAGGCGCTGACCTTCCCCGCCCTCGCCGAGCGCACCGGCCTCGCCAGGTCCTCCGTCTACGAGTACTTCCGCTCCCGCGCCGCCGTGGTCGAGGAGCTCTGCGCCGTCGACTTCCCCGTCTGGGCCGCCGAGGTCGAGAACGCTATGGAGCGGGCCGGTACACCCGAGGCGAAGATCGAGGCCTATGTGCGCCGGCAGCTCGATCTGGTAGGGGACCGGCGGCACCGCGCGGTCGTGGCGATCTCCGCGAGCGAGCTGGACGCGGGCGCACGCGAGAAGATCCGCGCCGCGCACGGTGGACTGATCGCCATGATCGTCGAGGCCCTGGCCGACCTGGGCCACACCGAGCCGAGGCTCGCGGCCATGCTGCTGCAGGGTTCCGTGGACGCGGCGGTGCGCAGGATCGAACTGGGTGCGGCGGAGGAACCGGGCATCGTCGCGGACACGGCCGTGGCCATGGTCCTGCGCGGCGTGCGGGGCTGATCAGGCCTCCGGTCCGACTCCGGAAGCGGCACACCGAACACCGGCAGCAGCCGGGAGGGTCCCCGTCGCAGCAGTGACGGAGGAAGCAGCGACAGCGGATCCAGGTAGACGTCCCTGCGCCGCAGGCCCCAGTGCAGACAGCCGGAGGCACAGTGGGACGGCTCCGGCCCGACCACGCCCACCACCTGCCCCGCGACCACCTCGTCGCCCTCGGTGACCCGCGCCCGCACCGGCTCGTAGGTGAAGCGGAGCGGTGGCTCCCCGCTCCCGGCGACGTCCACGGAGACCGCTCCCCGCCCCGCCACCGGCCCCGCGAAGGCGATCCGGCCCGGAGCGGCAGCCCGCACCGGGGTGCCCGGCGGAGCGGCGAGGTCGACCCCGCGGTGGCCGGGTCCGTACGGCCCGGCGGGCGGCTCCCAGCCCCGTACGACCACGGGCCGGCCCTCGATCGGCCATGCGCGGTCGTCGCCCGCCGGCGCTCCCGCCGCGGCCTCGGCGGCGGCCGGTCCCAGCAGGACCGCGAGCAGCGCGGTCAGCAGCGCGGCCAGGAGGGGGAGGGTCCGCGCGGCAGGCCGGGGTCCGGGTACGGGAGGCGGTGCCGGAAGGGCGTCGCGGGCCCGGCCGACGGTCTTTCCAGGTGAGCGGCACATGACGGGAACGATCTCCCGGAGACCGGTTCCGCGGGGGATCATGGTCCGGATCTGTGGACGGCCGGGCGGTTGTGGACATCGCCGTCACCCGGCACCCGGCGGGTCCCGTACACTTCTTCTGGCGATCCGGGTCACCGGGTCGACTTCGCACGCCCCGCCACCTCCCTCTCTGCGGACGGTGGCCGCGCTCCTCGGTCCCTTGTGGCACGGCGCGTAGGGGCGTCAGGCGCGACAGCAATCCTGCGGTCGCGAAAACCGAGTACATCAAGGAGTACGGCCATGGCCGTCGTCACGATGCGGGAGCTGCTGGAAAGCGGCGTCCACTTCGGTCACCAGACCCGTCGCTGGAACCCGAAGATGAAGCGCTTCATCTTCACCGAGCGCAACGGCATCTACATCATCGACCTGCTCCAGTCGCTGTCGTACATCGACCGCGCCTACGAGTTCGTCAAGGAGACCGTCGCCCACGGCGGCTCCATCATGTTCGTGGGTACGAAGAAGCAGGCCCAGGAGGCCATCGCCGAGCAGGCGACGCGCGTCGGCATGCCGTACGTCAACCAGCGTTGGCTCGGTGGCATGCTCACCAACTTCTCCACCGTCTACAAGCGCCTTCAGCGTCTGAAGGAGCTCGAGCTCATCGACTTCGAGGACGTGGCCGCCTCCGGCCTCACCAAGAAGGAGCTCCTGGTCCTCTCCCGCGAGAAGGCCAAGCTGGAGAAGACCCTTGGTGGTATCCGCGAGATGCAGAAGGTGCCGAGCGCCGTCTGGATCGTCGACACCAAGAAGGAGCACATCGCCGTCGGTGAGGCGCGCAAGCTCCACATCCCGGTCGTCGCGATCCTCGACACCAACTGCGACCCCGACGAGGTCGACTACAAGATTCCGGGCAACGACGACGCGATCCGCTCCGTCACCCTGCTCACCCGCGTGATCGCCGACGCCGTCGCCGAGGGCCTCATCGCCCGTTCCGGTGCCGCCACCGGTGACTCGAAGCCGGGCGAGAAGGCCGCCGGCGAGCCCCTCGCCGAGTGGGAGCGCGACCTGCTCACGGGCGAGAAGAAGGACGACGCCGAGGTCCAGTCCTCCGCCGAGACCGAGAAGGCTGCCGACGCCGAGCCGGCCGCCGCCGCCGACGAGCAGGCTGCCGAGCAGGCCGAGGCTCCCGCCGCTGCCGAGGCCCCCGCCGCTGACGAGGCCCCCGCGGCCGAGGCTCCGGCCGCGGACGCCGAGCAGGCCTGACACCGCTCGACGAAGAACGCGGCGGTCGGGATCGTGCCGGAGACCAGCCCCCAGAGCA
>NZ_JBHWZS010000193.1:0-16329 GCF_042728155.1 Streptomyces sp. NPDC060209 | reverse complement strand
GGGGCAGGTCGCGCAGGCCGGTGTCGCGGGCGTTTCGGATGCGGTCCTCGCAGCGTGCCGGCGGCGGTGACGTAGTTCCAGGTCGGCGAGCTGGCCGCTTTGGGTGTTGCCCGTGTCAGCCGTGTGGGATTGACCGCGATGAGCCGTACGAACAGCAACAGCTCCAGAGCCGGCAGTACATAGCGCGGTGCGATCAACAGTCTTTGCAGCAAGCCCACGTAGACCGACGTGCCACGGGACCGGACTGGGATGCTGCTGCCCTCGGGAAGCCGCAGCGGGACAGTCGTCGAAGTGATCACCACCCTGGAGCCGTCTTTGTGTGCAGGGCGGGACACCCGCGCTCGCGCACGGGACACGGCCTCGGCTGGCCCCGGTCTCCTACCTCTGGCCCACCATCTTCGGAGACGAACGGTCCGACGTCGGCCGCCTCGCCCGTGCGTCTCAGTCTCGAGGATCCCGCGCCCGTCCTCGCGCCCTAGCCGACCGGCGGCGAGATCCAATGGCCGAAGGCCGACTGCACCTGTACTGGCACATCCACCTGCTCTCTGATGCCGCGCTGAGTACAGATCCCGTAGTACGAGGGAGGGCAGCCTCACGATTGAACGCCTCCCGGAGCTCCCCTCGGAGCGGGGTGTTGAAGGTGGCCGGCGGAGACGCCCGCCAGGGCGCGGGACAGGCTCGTACACAGCCGCCCAGGGGCGCGGTTGGCGCACCCCATGCCCAAGACCAGGCGGACGTGGCTGACCAGGCCCCGCACCGCGGGGCGCTCTCGCCTGGAATCTCCCCGAGTGCCGGACGGCCGAGTGAGGAGGATCCGCCCGTTCACCCGTTCACCCGTTCGACAGCACGCCGCGCCTGCGGGCCGGGGCACCCTTAGCATGCTTGCTGTGCGACCCATTCTTCCGAAGATCGAGGGCGGCCGGGTACAGGGCCTCCTGCAACTCATCGAGGACGGCATCCACCTCGTCGTCGCGACGCTCCTCGTACTGCTCGCGGGGCTCCTGACCGTCGGGGTTGTTCACGACATCATCAGGTCGATCCATGGGCCGTACCGCGAGGATACGGTCGTCCTCTCCGCCCTGGACAACGGCCTTGTGCTGTTCATCGTGGCCGAGCTGCTCCACACCGTCCGCCTCACCATCAGGAACCAGACTCTCGAAGCGGAGCCGTTTTTCGTTGTCGGCCTGATTGCCGGCATCCGCAAGGTGCTCATTGTGACGGCCGAGGCGGAGAAGTCCTTCCGGTGGAACATCGAGGGGATCGAACTGCTCATCCTGGCGGGGCTAATCCTCGTGATGGCGACAGCGGCGTACGTGTGGCGGCGCTCGACGCGGCCGGGAGACTACTTCCCGCTCCAGGAGGCGGAGCGCTCCCCGTCGCCGGCGCCGTCACCCACCCCGGTGCGCGGGTCCTGATCCGTCACCTTCCGCCTCCCCGCACTGCGTCCTCCACGTCGCACCCGTCCAGCGCGGTGGGCGTGCAGGTCCCCGGAGACTCTCCGAAGCTGGATCAGGCGGTTACCTCTCACCGAAATGGGACATCATGAGCATTGCCGTTGTGCCACTGCCCGGCATGGGTGGGTGCACCCGCCAAATGAACGAGTGAGTTTCACGTGACGCTCGGGCTTGCGCTCAAGAAACCTCACCCCAAGGTCCCACGGCGTCACGGCGAGGGCGGAAAGTCCCACCTGACCGTGATACAGGGGCTGGCCGCCCTGTCACTGGACGCCCTCAGCTCGGTCGCGTACGGCCCGGAGGCCATCGTCGTCGTGCTGGTGGCCGCCAGTTCGGGCGCGCTCACGGCGATGCTGCCGATCACCCTGGTCATCGCCGGGTTGCTGGCCGTCCTGGTCGTCGCCTACCGCCAGGTGATCGCCGTGCACCCGGCCGGCGGTGGAGCCTACGCGGTGGCGAAGAAGGATCTGGGCAGACCGGTCAGTCTGATGGCCGCGGCCAGCCTCATCATCGACTACGTCCTCACGGTCGCCGTCAGTCTCGCCGCCGGCGCCGCGAGCCTCGCATCGGCGTTTCCCGTCCTTTCCGATCACCTTCTGGCCGTATGCCTGATCGCGCTCTTCGTCCTCACCGTCGTCAATCTGCGCGGCATCGCGGACAGCGCGCGAGTGCTGATGCTGCCCACAGTGCTGTTCATCGTCAGCGTGATCGGTGTCATCGTCGTGGGGCTGTCTCGGGCCCATCCCGCAGCCACGGTTGGAACGTCCCAGTCCCTCCCCGCCGTCGAGACGCTGGGCGTGCTCCTGGTGCTCAAGGCGTTCTCCGCGGGATGCTCGGCACTGACCGGGGTGGAGGCCATCGCCAACGCCGTTCCGATGTTCCGCCAACCACGCGTCAAGCGGGCGCAACATACCGAGCTGATGCTGGGGTTGCTGCTGGGCGCCATGCTCATCGGGCTGTCCTTGCTGATCCGCCGCCATCACGTGGTGCCACGCGGCGGTGTGACGCTGCTGGCCCAGCTGACGGCCGGCGCCTTCGGGACGGGCTGGGCCTACTACGCCATCAGCCTCATCGTCACTCTCGTGCTGGGCATGGCCGCGAACACCAGCTTCGGCGGCCTTCCGGTCCTGATGAGCGTCCTCGCCAAGGACGACCGTCTCCCTCATCTGTTCGCACTCCGCTCGGAGCGGCCCGTCCACCGCTGGGGCGTCGTGGCCCTGGCGGTGCTGGCCGGCGTCATGCTGATCGTCGTCAGTGCCGACACCCAGCGCCTGATCCCGCTCTTTGCCATCGGCGTCTTCGTCGGCTTCACCATCAGCCAGATCGGCCTTGTCCGGCACTGGAGCACGCAACGCCCCGACGGCTGGTTGCCCCGGGCGTTGATCAACGGCGTCGGGGCTGTGCTGACCGCCGTCGCCGGAATCGTCCTGCTCGCCACCAAGTTCCTCGCCGGTGCCTGGATCGTCGTCCTCATCGTGCCGCTGCTGATGCAGCTGTTCTCCCGGATCGAGCGCTATTACACGCGCGTTCGCGACGAACTCAGATTGGACGGCACCCCGCCACGCCCCACACGAACCCACAGTCTGGTCATCGTTCCCCTGGGCAGGGTCGACATGGTCGCCGCCGCCGCCCTCAACGCCGCGTCCTCACTGGGCGATGAGGTCGTCGTGGTCGCCGTCTTCGACGACCGGAGGAAAGCAGACGCCATGCGCGCCGACTGGGCGCGATGGAACCCCGGCCCACGGCTCGACATCATCGACAGCCCTCAGCCCTCCCTGGTGCATCCAGTCATCGGCTACGTCGAGCAGGTCGCCCGCAACGGCAGGCAGGTCGCCGTACTCATTCCCCAGGTGGAACCCCTGCACCGCCGCTACCGGATTCTCCAGAACCAACGGGGCATTCTCATGGCCGGCCTGCTGAGTTCCCGCACCGACGTAGTCGTATGCCTGCTTAAACTCCAGTTGGACCTGTGACCCCGTCACTCACGTGACGGCGCCCCCAGTGGCACACCATCAAGTTCATCACGAAGGGCCATTGAATCCCCGAATTGCAACGCATGACGCCTCGTCGCCCCGCCGAACTTGAAGGTCGGGGCTGTAGCGGGGCCCCACGCTCCGTTGTAGTAAGCGGTGGGCGACAGCCGCCGGTCGGTGCCCGTGAGCAGAAGGTGCAGCTCTCCGCGAGTGCCGGAGCGGCGAGGTCTTGAAGGCCTGGTATGCATCAGGCTGGCGGCGGTCCGGCTGCTGTCTGTGTACCAGTTGGAGTGCATCGCGTTGTCGCCCCCGACGTGACGAGTACCCCTCGGTCAGCGGACATGCGGTAACCGACGCATAGTAGGGGGCGCTACGGTCCGTGGTCTGCTCCTTGACAGACCCGTCCGAACTCAGTGGTCCGCATCGAGGAACCGGTGACCGGCAGCAGCCCGTCGAGCTGCTCCTCCAAGTCGTGAGCTTCTCGTTCTGCTCGCTGCGGGCAGCGGCCCGCAGATGGGCTTTGGGTACATCTCCCCGCGTCGCGGACCGCACCGTACGTCCTGGCAGATCACGGCGGGCACCTAGGAGGAGATCCGGCCGTAGCTACACCGCGCCGGTGGCCGAGACCATGGACCGATAAGCCCGACCGTGCCCGGTGTACGGCGCTCACACGTCCCTGCGCCGCGCTCCGCCGCTCGCCAAGGCGGGCGGGGGCGGGGGGTTCTGACCCCTGAAGGGGTGACCTGCGTAATACGGGCAGGGCCGGCTACAGGAGCAGGTCGAAGATGGCGGTCGCGCCCTCCCAGTGCTTGGCCTGGGGGTTCTTGACGCCGGGATACATGATCTTGAAGGTTTCGGCGAGTGCCAGGCTCAGCCCGCCGATGATCTCCGGGTACCGGGCCTCGGTCTCCTCACTGGGTGCCCGGTCGAGCAGGGGGTGCGTGGCCAACTGCTCGAGGATCGGCTTGAGCTCGACCTCCTCGTCCAGCCGCCGGAACCGGTGAATGCTCTCCTGAAGCCCCTTGGTGATCGGTAGATCCCACAGTTCGACGATGTCCCGGTCGTTCGCCTTGGCCGCGGCCTGGGCGACGAGCAGGAGGTCGTAGAGCTTGCCGTCGACGAAGTCGCTGTACCGCTTCAGATCGTTTTTGTCCACGTCGAGACTTGCGGCGGCACGAAAGAACCTTTCGAACCTGGACACGCCAATCACGGTCATGGTTTTTCGCCTCCTCGCCCTCGGTAACGCCCCACACCGGCGACTGTCCGCGCACCAGTGCGCAATGCCCAGTTCTAGGATTCCAGATACCTCCGGGGCACGCCTGCACATGCCAGGCCGAAGTCGTGGCGCTTATTTCACCTGACAGCCCAAGCGATCGGAATGTTCCCGGCATTGGCCGTGAGAGACGCCTGCGGCGGCGTAGAATGGGCGCAAACAAGAGGACGCGAAGCGTTACCTCGCCATATGAGCCATGGACGCTCGGACCGGCGGATCATCCGCCGCGGATACAGGGGCACACAGTCAGACACCCGAGCGTTATCCCCTCCCCCCGGTGAGCGTCATTCCGGGAGCCTTCCCCGCTGACCCGTGGCACAACAACGCGTGGGAGGTGTGAACCTCGTGGTGGTGAAGTTGAACGCACGAGCCTTTGATCACGCGAAGAAGCTGGTCAAGGAACGGCAGGTGGTACTCGACGACCGGGACGAGTGGAGCGAACACCGCCCCTCGGCCGAGGAGGAGAACTTCTACCTGGAGCAGCACGGCTTCTCCGAATACCGGAAGTGGTACCTCGGCGAAGACGACGAACAGAACGATGAGAAGAAAGGCCGGTACAAGTTCCCCTATGGCGACTTCGAGAAAGTGCACCGCTGTGGAGTCCTCTCCGCGGAGTCACGCGCCGGGCAGTACAAGCACACCGACATAGAGGTTGCCGTGGCTCACGTGCACGGAATGCTGGAAGAACTTTCCTGAGCCAGCTCACGCCCCGCCTGCCTTCCCACACCGCCCTGTGCCAATGCACCCGCCCCGCGGTCGCACGGGCACCGGCGGCAGTTCGGGAGGAGCCAACCGCTCCCCGTCCTACTGTGCCTCGCCGAACCGGAAGCCGGGCATTGGGTGTCCCACAGTCCGATTCGCGCGACGCGCTCACCAGCCAGCGGGCCCGCGCCACCATCGCCCCCGACTTCTCAACGCCCGCGAGCCGTTGCCCCTCAACGACCTGCAGCAATGGCTCGGACACAAGCACCCTGCCGGCACCCGCTACTACACGGCGATCCTGCAACGCCCCCTCACCTTGTCCTACAAGGAGGCCGACTACTTCGCCCGCAACTTCCGCACCATCCAGGTCCTCATCGACCGCGAGTCCATCCTCACCGGAGCCACCCACCAGGCGCCGAACAGCCCGGGAAGTGCGGACCGTGCAGGTCATGGCCGGAGGCGCAGCGCGCAGTCGATTACCTATCTGACCAGTAGTTCCCTGTTGAACGAATCGCCATCATCGGCCATATCCCGCGCGACGGGGCGGCGGACTCTGCGCCGTTCGGGCGGGGCGAGTCCGTTCCGGGGTTTGTCGGCGGCATTGAGATTCCGGAGATATGGGACCGGCCGAAGAGCGAGCGCCCGCTGTCCTTGCAGAAGGACGGCGCGGACGGGGACGCGGCGCAGGGCACGGACGCGGACCGGGCGGAGCCGGCCGAACGGTCGCTGCCGGGGCTGGTGCGGCGGGCGCTCCGCCGGCGGCGCGGCGGCGCTGCCTGTGGCGGATGCGGCGGGTGCCCCGCTGAGGGGGCCGGGGCCGGGGTCGTGCCTCCCTGACCGGGGATGCCGCCGCAGGCACAATGGCAGGCATGGCTGCACACTCTCTGACGGTCGGCTTCGACCTCGACATGACACTGATCGACTCGCGCCCAGGCATCAAGGCCGCCTATCAGGAGCTGTCGGCCAGGACTGGCACCTTCATCGACGCCGACCTCGCGGCGAGCCGGCTGGGGCCCCCGCTGGAGCAGGAGATCCGCCACTGGTTCCCCGAGGAGCGGGTGGCGGAGACCGCCGCTCTCTTCCGCGAGCTGTATCCGGAGTACGCGGTCGCGGCGACGCCCGCCCTGCCCGGCGCCCGCGAGGCCCTCGATGCGATCCACGCGGCGGGCGGCCGGGCGATCGTGGTGACGGCGAAGTACGAGCCCAACGCCAAGCTGCACCTGAAACACCTCGGCCTCGACGTGGACGCCCTCTTCGGCTCCCTATGGGCGGAGGGTAAGGCCGAGGCACTGCGCAAGCACCATGCGCAGGTCTACGTCGGCGACCACATCGGTGACGTCGTCGGGGCGCACACCGCGGGCGCGCTGTCCGTCGCGGTCGCCACCGGCCCGTGCGATGCCACGGAGCTGCGCAACGCCGGTGCCGAGGTGGTGCTCGCGGACCTGACGGAGTTTCCGTCATGGCTGGAGCGCTATGTGGCGGAAGGGGCGGGCGGAGGCGACGGCGCCGCCACCTGACGGCGCTGAGCGGTGGCGGAACGGATCACTCCGCCGCGGCGATCAGAAAACCGAGGCCCATCAGCATGCACACCCAATAGAGGACGGACGGCAGCGGTTCGGTCCCGAGGAACAGCGGCGCCTCCGTGGCGAGAGTGGCCACTGCGCCAGCTAGCCTCGCACTTTCACGAGTGGGCTCGTCCATGCCTTGATCAAATAGGCGGAGAGTGCTCCTGACCTGCGGCGATGGGACTTGTCTAGGGTCCAGTCAGCCGCAGGAAAGTAGCACTCTCCAGGTGAGTACGCGTATCGGGTTGTACCCGGGTGTCCACGTCGAGGGCGGGCAGCGGGACGGTCTCTCATGCCGGAGCGGTGCTGCTGGTCGAGACGATCCGCAGGTGTGGTCTCGACACCGCGATGGCGGCGGCACTGGCGCCGTGGCGCAAGCCGCGTGTGGTGCACGATCCGGGCAAGGTCCTGCTGGATGTGGCACTCGCGGCGGCTCTGGGCGGGGACTGCCTCGCCGATGTCGCCATGCTGCGGGCCGATCCCGACGTGTTCGGCCCGGGTGGCATCCGACCCGAGGGTCTCCTGGCTCATCGACGCCCTTGCCGCAGCCGGACCGAAGGCGCTGACCGCCATCCGGTCGGCTCGGGCCGAAGTACGCTCGCGGGTCTGGGAACTGGCCGGGATGAGAAGTTCGGCCGCCGACGGCTCGGTGCCTGTGGACATCGACGACGTGCTCGTCCTTGCGCACTCCGAGAAGCAGGATGCCACCGCGACCTGGAAGAAGGCCTTCGGACATCACTCGCTCGTCGCGTTCGTCGACCACGGCCAGGCCGGTTCCGGAGAGCCGGTCGCCGCGCTGCTGTGGCCCGGCAACGCGGGCTCCAACACCGTGAGCGATCACATCGAAACCGCGCGACTCGCCCTGGCCCAACTCCCAAAGCACCTGCGGCGGGACCGGAAGACGCTGATCCGCGCCGACTCCGCCGGCGGCACCCATGCCTTCCTCGACTGGCTCTCCCGCCGGGGCCGATGGCTGTCGTACTCCGCCGGAATGACCATCACTGACGCCATCCACCAGGCCGTCCTGAAAATCCCGAAGAAGGCATGGACACCGCCTACGACGCCGGCGGCACCGAGCGGCCCGGCGCCTGGGTCGCAGAGATCACCGACATGCCCGGCCTCTCTTCCTGGCCGAAGGGCATGCGACTGATCGTCCGCAAGGAACGACCGTATCCCGGCGCCCAGTTGCGATTCACCGACCTCGACGGACTACGGCTCACCTGTTTCGCGACCAACACCCAAAGCAGCCAGCTCGCCGACCTGGAACTACGTCACCGCCGCCGGCACGCTGCGAGGACCGCATCCGAAACGCCCGCGACACCGGCCTGCGCGACCTGCCCCTGCACGACACCGCCCAGAACCGGATCTGGCTGGAGACCGTCTCCCTTGCACTCGACCTCCTCGCCTGGATGCCGATGCTCGCCATGACCGCAGAAACCCGCCGCTGGGAGCCCAAACGGCTTCGCCTGCGGCTGTTGTCAGCCGCCGCTCAGCTGGTCACCACCGGCCGCCGCCGCTGGCTCCGCTTCACCGCCCGATGGCCCTGGACCGATGTAATCACCTGCGCGATCGAACGACTCGCAGCCCTGCCGAACCCCGGCCGACCAGCAACTCCGACCGTCCCGACGGCCACAGCAACATCCCGGAGCCGTGAAACCCTGGTGCCCACCCCACGCGACAGCCGGGCCGCCAACCTGCCCCAGCCCACGCAATTCCGCACCTCGCAAGCACAGAGTCCCCGTCAGCAAACCGACGAGGACTCATGAACGATCGAGGCTAACGAATGGCTAGGCGGCCGGTTACCGGGCCAAGACGGTGGAAGCGCTGAGTACTTGGCCAGCGGGAGCCATTACCTCAGTGCTGTCCGGGGGCTATGCGGCGGGCACGTCTTCGACGGTGGGGTAGAGGTGCAGGACGGTGTCGGCGCCGATGACGTGGAATGGAGGCTGGACGCGACAAGCAGCCAGGCGTCAATCAGGCCGGGGAGGACACCCACGTCGTTCCCCGCACGATGGGGTGGCGGTGTTGAGGGCGTACGGGCGGCCTGGCTCCGAGCAGGTGAAGGCGTGGGCGTCGACGGTGCCGTTCGCAAGTCAATGGACTGAAAACGGCTGTACTCGTTTCTTGTACATCTTGCTAACTTCCGAGTCGTTGAGGTGTCGCGAAGTGCGAGGAAAGGGCTTTACATGACCTCTTCAGTTCAAGCGCCGAAGATTCCTCAGCTGTGGGTTCCGCTGCCCTCGGGGATCCATCCCGGTTGGCGCGCGCTCGACGAACGCTCGGCGGCCTGGCTCGACCGGTTCGGCCTCTATTCCGACCGGGCTTAACGTGAACGGCTGACGCGGATCCGCGTGGGGGAGTTGACCGGCCGCGGCGCCCCCGCCGGGCGCCTGGCGGGTTTGCAGTGGGCGTCGGACTTCCTGATGTGGCTTTTCGCGTTCGACGACGAGTTCTGTGATGAGGGGCCGGTCGCGGCATCGCCGGACGCCACTTTGCTCGTCATCACCAGGCTCCACCGTGTCGTCGACATCCCCTGGGCGGCTCCCGTCGACGACAGCTATGGTGCCGCGTTACGCGAGTTGTGCCTGCGGCTCGGTGAGCTGACCACGCCTGTGCAGGCCGCCCGCTGGGCCGCCAGTTTCCGTGCCTACCTCCAGGGCCAAGTCTGGATGGCCGCCAACAGTGCCCAGGGGCGGATTCCCAGCCTCTCCGACCACGTGGCGGTGCGGCTCGACTCCTCCGGCGTCAAGATCTTCTCGACGCTCAGCGAGATCGTCCACGGCTACGACCTACCCGCAGCCGACTACGAGCGCCATGACGTGCGGGCATTCGTCGAGGTCTTCGCGTCGATCATCGGCTGGTCCAACGACCTCGTTTCCTACCACAAGGAGCGCCAACGAAGCGCGGACGGCTACGGAAACCTCGTCGACCTGATCGCCTACGAGCGGAACTGTTCACTCGACGATGCCGTGAGCGAGACCGCCGTGATGCATACCCGTGCTATGGCTCTCTATCTCCGCCTCCGCGACCAGATCCTGTGCGACGCCGACCCTGAGCTCCGCCGGTGGATCACGGACTGCGACTCATGGATCCGCGCTGACTACGACTGGTCCCTCACCACCCATCGCTACGTCAACCCGGACAACCCCGCCGACCTTCCCACCGGCAGCGCCGCCTCACCCCTCGAGGAACGCGAAGCGGACCAGCCTCTGCCGATTCGCAGCATCACGTGGTGGTGGACGCTGTTGCAGGACTGAACTGTTTCCCCCTATCCGCCTTTGTGAACGGTATGAGGGTGTAAGGGGAGTCGGTAGGCTCATCGCCACGATGGGTTGCCTCTTCCGATGGGACGGCTGGGAGAACGGGATGGCCCGGGGCCCCCTCAGTTCAGGCGAGTGCGTCGCAAACGCATCTGGTCGTGCAGGTCGGTGGAGATATGGGCCACGGGACCGCCCCGTTCTTCCGTGACCATCTCCGGGGCGCAATCGTCCGGGGCCAGCGGCGTGTGGTGCTGAACCTGCAGTGTTGTTCTGCGATTCGTCCGGGCTGAGCGTGCTGCTGGGGGCCTCGCAGCAGGCGGTGGATTCTGGTGCCGTGCTGGTGCTGGCCTGTGCACCGCCCAAGCTGCAGCGGATGCTGAAAGTGACGGGGGATGGACACCGTTCTGGAGGTGTCGGCACCTGCCTAGGCTGAGAACGTCGAGAGCGGTGCTTGGCGCCGACGCCAGGCTCGACGACCTGATTCAGCCGGCATGCTGACCTCAGGCCGGACGGCTCCACCTGCCGTCTGGGCTGAGGGGTTTTTGCGTGACCTGCATTCAAACTTCGGCCCTGCTGTCCGGTGACCGCGGCGTCGTGACGCGCACCATGGGTGAGACGGGTGGTATCACCGGCGGAGCCGTGATTTCAGGAGCAGCGCGTGTAGACCTCGTCTGTCGAGTACGCGTCCTCAAGCTGGCCGAGGGGGGCGTCTACCGTTCGTCCCGCCGGGGTGGAGACCGAGGGGCGCTGCTGGTTCGAAACGAGCGGCCCAGGCAGTCGCACCTCGGCCGGTCCGGTCCGGGGAACACGGGCGGTATGGCGGCCTCGGGAGCCTTTACTGCTTGTGGCCGTTGCCGTGTCCGTTGGGATGCAGGACCACCTTGGTCCAGCCCTCATCGCGGGCGTCGAAGTGCTCGTAGGCGGTGGGCGCCTCGTCCAGGCCCAGTTCGTGGGAGACGACGAAGCTCGGCTTCGCCTTGCCGCCGGCGATCAGGTCGCGCAGCGCCCGGTTGTACCTCTTCACCGGTGCCTGCCCGGTGCCCATGTGCTGGCCCTTGAACCACATCATGCCGAAGTCGATCGGGACCTTGCCCTGCGCCTCCAGCTTCCCCTGGGCCTCGGCACCGCCGGGGTCCTCGGGCAGGAATACGCCCACCACGCCGAGGTCGCCCGTGAACCTGACCGAGTCGATCAGGCCGTTGAGCGTGAGGCTGGCGTCCTCGTGTCCCGCGGGGTCGTGTGCCTGGTAGCCGACGCATTCGCAGCCGTTGTCGGCGCCCAGGCCGAGGGTGGCTTCCTTGACGACTTCTGCCGGCTCCTGCTCGGCGGTGTTGATCGGGATGGCCCCGATCTCCTGCGCCTTGATCAGCCGGTCGGGCTGGTGGTCGGCCACCCAGACGCGGCCGGCGCCCTTGAGGAGGGCGGAGTAGGCCGCCATCAGCCCGACCGGACCGGCTCCGAACACGATCGTCTGGTCACCCGGTTTGACGTGGGCCATCTCGGTGGCGTGGTAGCCGGTGGGGAAGATGTCGGCGAGCATCACGTAGTCGGTCTGCCGCTCGGCGGCGTCCTCACCCAGGCGCAACGCGTTGAAGTCGCCGTAGGGTACGCGCAGCAGTTCCGCCTGGCCGCCCTGGTAGGGGCCCATCTCGGCGAATCCGTAGGCGGCTCCGGCGAGGGCCGGTTCCGGCTGCATGGTCAGGCAGTAGTTCGTCAGACCCCGCTCGCACTGCTTGCAGAAGCCGCAGGCGATGTTGAAGGGCAGGACCACGTACTCGCCGACCTGGACCTTGCTTACGGCCGAACCGACCTCGACGACCTGGCCCATGTTCTCGTGGCCCAGAGTGCGGCCGGACTCGAACGAGGTGCGGCCCTCGTACATGTGCAGGTCCGAACCGCAGATGTTGGTGGCGGTGATCTTGACGATGATGTCGCAGGGGTGCTCGATCTTCGCGTCCGGCACGTCCTTCACCGTGACCGTGCGCGGGCTCTCATATACCGCTGCTTTCATGATCGCTTCTTTCGGCGCCGCGGCATGACCGCAGCACGGCTGCGATGGAGGCGGAGCACGCAGCCCGACTCTCGCGCGATGGCACGACGGAGTCTGCGGCTTCGGCACACCTCTGCGGGCCGCACACCCGGTACGGGTGCACGATGGACTGCGGCCGGACCGCCAGAAACGCCCCGGGCGCGGCACAAAATGCCCATACCCGTAGGAAAACTCGCTAAACGACTGTGCGCAGGCCGAGCCGCTCAGCGGAATCCGTGGACCCGGAAACCACCAAGCGGCGACACCGGCTCAGGTCACCGGCTAGGCATCCTGGTCATCCTTCAGCATGCTGCGGCGTTCCTGCTCGCGCTTGGAGTAGGCGGCTGCCCGGATCGCCTCGTCGCTCTCCAACCCTGATCCCAGCGCACCGGCCACGGTGGCGACCGAAGCGACGAACCAGGACAACGTCCAGTACTCCGTGGCATGCAGCGGGGTTCGTGTCAGGGAGGCGAATACTTGTCCGTTGAGGATGAACAGCGCCCATACCAAGTTGATGACCAGCAAACCGACGTAGCAGACGAGCACCCCGATACCCACGGTCAGGACCGTTGAGGCGTTGTAGAGGGCCGTCCTCTTTTTCTCCTCCGGTGAGGCGTCTGTTGGCCGATGCCACAGGTTCGCGTCCACGATCAGCCAGCCGATCATGAGCGCGACGGACCCGAACATGGCGATCACGAGGCGTGGCGTGCTCAGGGACGCGGCCAGGCTCCAGACGGTGGAGTTCACGGTGGCGATGGCTCCGGTGGCGAGTGCGGCCGCCAGTGCCTTCGACAGGCCCGGTACCAACCGCCACGGCCGGTTGGCGCGGACCATACCGACCAGTAGTCGCAGGTAGCCGCGCGGTCCGCTGACGACGTACCGACGATCAGCGGTTTCCTCCTCACCGACCTGGCCCGGGTGAATGGAGGTGAGACGGCTGGCAAAGGGCCCTTGCAGGGGCTTACTTCGCGGACGCCCCTCAGCCTCCTCGCCTCCAGTGGCTTGTGGATCCGCCAACAAACTGAGCACGGCTTCTTCCACGGCTCGCCTGGCCCTCCTCTGCAGCCGCAATCCGCCCAGGGAAGGGAGTGACAGCAGCGCTGAGCCGTCTTCGTGACTCAGATTCACCGCGAGTTTGCGCCCGTGCGCATGCAGCGGAAGGTCGGTGAGGGCCACGACGACGTCCCAATTCTCCGAACTTCTGCGGTCGGCGATCCGCTGCATCAAAGTGGGCAGGTCCTCGGTCTCCGCGGTGAAAGGCTCGCTGACCACCTGCACATCGAACCGTCGCCCCTGAGCCGCCTTCTTAACGAGCCGATCAGGGAGGGTCCGGGCCACGCGGTGGGCGATCTCTGTGGGAGCGTCCGGATCCGCCAGGAGAGCCACGACCGTAACGCCCTGAGACGACACCCTCACGACTGGGCCCTTCCTGTTGGCCGCCCGGCGATGAGCCGGTGATCCCAGGATGCCCCCGAGGCAACGTCGGCGCCCCTTGACGGGGTGGCCCCACCGGCAGGTAGACAGGCACGGATTTCCGCCTCTCAGCGCAGAACCTGCATTCACCACGCAGTCGCGATCGGGCATACCTGTGGTGGTGCGGGCCGGGGCCGTGCTGGAGTGGATGTCCCGCCCGTAAGGACGCGACCGATCCGCACCCGCGGACGTCAAGCAACGACACCCAGTCCATCAATCCCATGATGCAAACGAGACGGTCTAACTGGGCGGCTCCTGGCCGGCGGTCATTGTCGTGAGGCTGACCGTCTCGGCCGAGGAAGCCCGCAGGCGGGCGGCGGCCCTCGAGAACTGGCTTCTCGACCAGATCATTCAACCCAATGACCAGCCTGACCAGCTTTGGCGGCCAAGTCGGTACGTCCCCGGCCCCGTTGCCGCAGGAGCCGTTCGCGGACTCCGCCACAACACAGGCCTTATTGGCGACGGCGTGGACATGCTCGATCACCGCCAGGTCCACGACCCCAGCGGCAACTACACCTCACGGGCCCGCCCACACTGCACCGGTCGCGTCGAGAGGCTCAAGGGTGCGGACGGCGAGGGAGTAGACCATCCACAGGGCCAGCAGCGGAAGGGAACGTCACGAGTCGCCCCGCCGCCAGGTGCGCTGGAAGGTGGCCCCGCCCGCGGAGTAAGCGCCGAGGGCGGCGGATGCGGCGTACGCAGGGGAGCCGAGCCATAGCGCCGGTCCGATGACGATCGCCACACCGACGGCCGTGCGCAGCGCGAGCAGGGGCTCCAGCCGCGTCTCCTCGATTTTGAGCCCGGAGCGGAGGGCTTCTCTGAAGGCCCGCGGCCACGTCACGGGCGTGAGCCTAGCTGGAACGCCATGCCGGGTCGCGTCGGCCTGGTGTTGATTCGGCCGTCATGCGGGAGGGCCTCCCACATGGTCCGGAAGCTGGATGACGGCCGCAGTTCCTGGGATAGGGGGTTGCCGCTGCGGACACCCTGGCCGAAGGTCCGGCAAGTGCCGAGGAGCCGATGGGCTGCTGAACAGCCGGTCTGCGCTCCGTCAGCCCGGTCATCGACCGCACCATCACGTTCGTCTCATCGCGGCCGCCAAGGAGACGGGCGGGATGAGCCGTACTCCATCGCCATCGGCTCCTGTGCATCTTCTTATGGCTAGCCATCGTGCTCGCCCTGAAGCATGTGGCGACGTTCCTGTTCGCGCTTGGAGTAGGCGGCTGCTCGGATTGCTTCGTCGCTCTCCAAGCCTGATCCCAGCGCGCCGCCCACTGTGGCGGTCGAAGCCACGAACCATGACAACGTCCAGTAGTCCGTGGCGTTCAACGGGGTTCGTGTCATGGAAGCGAACACTTGGTCGTTGAGGATGAACAGCGCCCACGCAAAGTTGATGGCCACCAAGCCCACGTAGCAGACGAGTACCCCGATACCCACGGTCAGGACTGTCGAGACGTTGTAGAGTCTCGCCCTCTGCCTCGCCTGCGGCGAGCCCTGTGCCGAGTGATGCCAAAGCTGCGCGTCCACGATCAGCCAGCCGATCATGAGCCCGACAGAACCGACCGTGGCGATGACGAGGCGCGGCGCGCTCAGAGAGTCGGCCAGGCTCCAGACGGTGGAGTTCACGGTGGCGACGGCTCCCGTGGCGAGTGCGGCCGCCAGGGCTTTCGAGAGGCCCGGCACCAACCGCCACGGCCGGTTGGCGCGGACCATACCAAAGAGAACCCGTAGATAGCCGCGCGGCCCGCTGATGGCGTACCGGAGATCAGCGCTCTCCTCCTCGCCGACCGGGCTCGGATGAACGGGTGTGAGGCCGTCGACGGACTCCGGAAGCATCTGCCTTCGTGGAGGCCTCCCAGGGTCGGTTGGCTGCGGGCCCGCCAAGCCAAGCACGGCTTCCTCCACGGCAAGGCGGGCCCTCGTCTGCAGCCGGAAGCCCCCCAACGAAGGTAGAGACAACAAGGCCAAGCCGTGTTCGTGGCTCATATTCGCGACGAGCCTGCGGCCGTGCGAGTGCAGCGGGAGGTCGGTGAGGGCGACGACGATGTCCCAATTCTCCGCACTGCCACGGTCTATGATCCGGCGCATCAAGGTGGGCGGGTCCTCGGCCCCTGAAGTGAAGGGCTCACTGACTACCTCGACGTCGAACCGTCGCCCCTGGCCAGACTTGTCGGCGAGCCGAGCAGGAAGGGTCCGGCTCATGCGCATCGCAATCTCGGTCGGTGCGTCCGGATCCGCCAGGAGAGCCACGACCGTAACGCTCTGGGAAGACGCTTGCATGCCCGGCCCTTTTCGTCGGCTGTCCCGCGATTGCAATTGATCACAGGATGCCCCCAGGCAAAGTCGACGCTGCGATGACACGCTGTCCCCGGGTACCGAGTGGCGTGTTCGCCACGGCGGCGTTCGGCCCCGTACCCGCGCTCCCTTGCCGGTCGCCTTTGTCTCGGCACACCACGCCGGCCGGCTGATCATCGGCCTTGAACCGCTGCATCGTTCGCTCGATGCAGCCGGATGCGCTGTCCGTCGGTGACGCCCGGCGGGACGTCGACCTCGTAGCGCCGCGGCTGACCGGTGGGTCCGGCGAGTGTGACGGTACGGCGGCC